>JBJKRV010000273.1:0-7746 GCA_046704465.1 Opitutaceae bacterium
ATCCGGATGAGCAACAGCGTCAGCTTCGGGCGGGGCGCCGCCTGCCAGACCCTCGGCGACGCGATCAACCGTGTGGGATTCCGCCACGTGCAGCGCCTGGTCGCCACCGCCGCCGCGGCGACCCTGGTGCGGCGGCTGGAGGTCTACGGCCTGGAGGCCAACACGGCCTGGGGGGAATCCGTGGCCTGCGCCATGGCCGCTGAAATGCTGGCCGCCCGGGCGGGCGAGGACCTGCAGGCCGCCTACCTCGTCGGCCTGATGCACGGGGTGGGCCGACTGGCCATCAACCATTTTCTGGCCGGCCCGCGCCTCCCGCCCCTGCGCGATGCGGGATTTCCCGGGGACCACAGCAGCGACGAGATCGCCCGGATCGGCGCCACCCCGGCGGAGGGGGGGGCGCTGATGATGCAGCGCTGGGATTTCCGGCCGCTGATGGTCGAGCCCATCGGCTGCCAATTTCAGCCGCGGAACGCGCCGGCCGCGAGTCTCCGGCTGTCGGCGGTGCTTCATGGCGCCCGTTACCTGCGCTCGGTCATCCGCGCCGGCGAGTCCTCGGGCCGCTTGCGGGCGGATCCGGCGGTGCAGGCCTCGATCAGGATGACGGAGACGGAATTGCTCGGGATCCTTCCCGACCTGCACGAACAGCTCCATCGCGCCCGGCAGCTGACGGAGCTGCATTGATCCGTTCGGGCCGCGGTCCGCGTCGCGATACGCGACGGGGCCGTCCGCGTGCGGGCCGCCCGGCCGGCGGCCGGACTATTGCAGCAGCTTGAGGACGGCCTGGGGCTCGAGATTGGCCTGGGCCAGCATCGAGGTGCCCGCCTGCACCAGGATGTTGTACTTGGCCAGCTGGGTGGACTCGGTCGCCACGTCGACGTCGCTGATCTGCGAGATCGCGGATTGAAGGTTCTGGCTCTGAACCTGGACCGTGGAGGCCGCGAGGTTCAGGCGCGACTGCGCGGCGCCCATCGAGGCCCGGCTGGAAGCCAGTTGCTGGATCGCGCCGGTGACGGCGGCGCCGACGCCGGCGCTCGTGATGCTGGTGGTGTACTGCCCGGAGGCGTCCTGCTGGATGAGGCCGAGCATGGCCCCGGAGCGAAGGTTCGTGGCCGGAATGGTCATCGTCTGGCCGCCGCTGGCGCCGAGGGAAACCTGGTAGCCGGTGGCGTTCGGGCCGAACAGGGTCATGCCGTTGAAGGTGCCCTGAGGGTTGGAAATGTCGGCGGTGCCGCCGATCTCGGCGGTGGTCCCGCCGATGGTCGAACGCAGCTGGTCCTGAAGGGCCTGAAACTCCTGCTGGTAAAGCGCGACGTCGGCCGAGGTCTTGGTGGGGTCCTGGGCCATCACCGCGAGCTGGCTCATCCGGGAGAGCAGGCCGTTCATGCTGCTCATCATCCCGTCCGACGCCTGGGTGTAGGAGATGGCGTTCTGGATGTTCGTCGAGGCGGCGGTGAGGCGCTGGTTCTGCGCCGTCATCTTCTCCGAGACGCCGAGACCGGCCGGATCGTCGGCCGGCGAGGCGATCTTGGAGCCCGAGGACAGGCGGTTGATGGACTGGTCCAGGAGCTGCTGGGTGCGGTCGAGATTGACCGCACTCTCCATGGCGGTGAGGTTGGTGTTGATGGAACTCATTGGGCGGGCGGCTGGGATTGGGCGGGCGGAGTGAGCTTGGGGAGACCGAGACGGGGGAGCGCCTGGCCGGAGTGGGGCAGCACGGCCTCCTGATTGGAGGCGGCGATCTCGGTCAGGACCTCCTTGCGAAAGATCGGAATCTCCCGCGGGGCCTCGATCCCGATCTTGACGATGTCGCCATCGATCCGGTTGATCCGGATCTCGATGTTGTCACCGATCACGATCGATTCGTGAACTTTTCGGGTGAGGACGAGCATGACGGGACGGGCTTAGGCGGCGCCGGCGACGGCGGGTCGGTCGAGCAGGCGGTGCCGGGCGCTGTAGCTTGAGTGGTTGGCCAGCACGACCTGCTTGCCGATGCCGGTGTGGCGGTTGATGATCACCGGGCCGGTGAGGTTGACGGTGGCTTCGTGCGGCCGGGCCTGGTTGAGGCAGACGATATTGAGGACCATCGCGTCCTCGGAGCTGGCGATGCCGAGGTCGGCGGCGTCCTCGTCGAAGATCTCGGGCTCGTAATCCGCGACGATGCCGCCGGGCTCGATCACGACGAAGTTGAGCGGCGTGGGCCCGTGCAGCCGCATCCACAGGAAGGGCAGCTGCTCGGGCAGGTAGACCAGATCCATGCGCTTGTGGTCGGGGAAGCCGATCAGGCCGAAGGGCAGCCCGACCTCGTTGGCGGCGTCGGTCCGGGACGAGGACGGCGGAGAGCTGGTGGCGACTTTCATAGGCGGGGATTACTGCACGTAGTCGAGCAGGGATTTGCTCAGCAGGGCGGCGGTGGATTGGAGGGAGGCCTGGTAGGCGACCTGAAGCTGGTTGTATTTCACGATGGCGGTGCTCATGTCGATATTGGCGTCGGTGGAGATGAGCTTCTGGAGGGCGGTCGAATCGTTCTGCTGCTGGGTCTGGTTGACCTGGATGCGCATCTGGATGGCGCCCTGGTCGCTGACGCCGTTGATGATCGTGTTCTCGGTGGTGAGCAGCCCGTTCTGGGCGGAGGCGACGGCGGTGGTGTCGTTGGCGTTGAGGGCGTCGCGCAGGGAGACGAGGTTGTTGAGGAAGTCGGCGATCCCCTGGTTGGTGGTCCCGGAGGTGTACGGCGAAATGTTGGCGGTGGAGGAGAGCGGGATCGAGGCCGAGGAGCTGTTGCCCGCGTAGGTGACGGCGGTGATGTTGCCGCTGGCATCACGGGTGACCTGGAACGGCGTCGTGCCGACGGCGGTGCCGGCGAACAGATAGTTGTTCTGGTACTGCGTGTTGGCCGACTGGACCGCCTGCTCGATCAACTGGTTGACCTCGGTGGCGTAGGAGGCGGCGGAATCGGCGCTTTCCGTGCTCGAGCCGAGGGTGCCGATCTCGGTGGCCCGGTCGGAGATGGACTTGAGGCTCTGGAGCGCGGAGGTCGAGGCCTGGCTGATCTGGAGCGCCTGGGTCGCATTCTGCTGAAACTGCGTCAGCTGCTGGCTCTGACCCTGGTAATTGATGAGGCGACCCATGGCCGCCGGGTCGTCCTCCGGCAGCGTGACGCGCTGGCCGGTGGAGATCTCCGTCTGGAGCTTGGACAGGTTGGTGTCGAGGCTCCCGATTTGCTGGAGCGCGGTGTTGGAGGCGGTGCTGGTGGCGATGCGCATGGCGGGGAGGATCAACCGACGCCGAGTTTGTTGACCACGGTGTCGAGCAGGCTGTCGATGACGGTGACAAAACGGGACGAGGCCTCGAAGGCGCGCTGGTACAGCATGAGGTTGGTGGTCTCCTCGTCGAGATTCACCCCGCTGACGCTGTCGCGCTGGCTTTGCACGAGGTTCTGGACGGCCGTCTGGTTCGTGACCTGGGTATTGAGACCGGACAGCGCCTCGCCGAAGCTGCTCACGGTGCCGGCATAGAACTGGGTGAAAGTGCCGTCGATGGCGTCGCCCCCGGCGGTCGAGAAGGATTGGTTCGCGAGGTTGGCCACCGCCAGGGCGATGGTGTTGTCGCCGGCCGCGCCGCCGTCGCTGGCCTTGAGATTGGTGACGGTGACGCTGGGGTCGACCGCGATGGTGGCCGCGGTGGTGCCGCCGGCGGTGAAGAAATTGCCGGTGGTGCCGGTCGGGTTGTAGGCGGCGTTGACCGAGGTCACGAGCTGGCCGGCCAGGGCGTCGAGGTTGTTGCGCAGGGTCTGGATGGTCCCGTCGCGGGCGGTGACGGCGCCGCTGATGGAGCCGCCGGACTGGGCGAGAACGGAGCCGCCGGCGTTGAGGTTGGTGCCGTCGAACGACACCGGGTTGGTCACGGTGGCGCCGTCGACCAGCGCCACGTCGTTGCCGGAGGAATCCTGGGCCACGACCTTGATCTGCCCGTTGCCGTTGGTGGCCGTCTGGGTCGTGAACGACATCTTCGCGGCCAGTTGCTCGATCGCCTGCTGGCGCTGGTCGCGCAGGTCGACGGCCGAGCCGGGATTGTTGGCCTCGAAGCGCGCGATCTGCCCGTTGAGGGTGGCGATGGTGGATAGCAGGGTGTTGACGGTCTGGGTGTCGGACTGGGCCTGGGCGGTGAGGTCGGACTGCACCTGCGCGAGATTGCCGTCGATCTGGTGAAAATTGTCGGTGAGGATGCTGGCCTGCTCGAGGAGGGTCTGGCGATCGCCGACGTCGGTCGGGTTGGAGGCCAGGCTCTGGAAGCCGTTGAAAAAGCTCGAGATTTGCGAGGAGAGATCGGTCGAACTCGTGGTCGCGCCGGTGCCGGAGGAGCTGGCGGCCTGGTTGATGCTCTCCCCGAGGCCGGCCTGGGCGCGCTCCAGGGCCTGCTGCTGGGTCTGGAGGCTGTTGGTGATGGAGGACTCCTGTGCGACCTGCTGGTCGAGGAAGGCGTCGCGCACCTGGGTGACCGACTTCGCCATGACGTCGAAGCTGACGGTGCCGATGGAGGTGGTCTCCATGCCGCCGGTGCCCAGAACCACGCGCTCGCGGGCGTAGTCGGGGTTGTTGACGTTGGCCACGTTCTTGCCGGTGATCTCGAGCGCGTAACTCTGCGCATCGAGCGCCGTGGCGCCGGCGTTGAGGCTGCTGAGGAGGGACATGGCTGGAGGGAGGGAGCGGGAAGGGGGTGGGGTGTCGTCAGCAGGCGGCGTGGTAGGCGGGGCCGGGAACTGCCGCCGGCGGCACGACGGTGCCGCTGGCCGAATAGGTCCGCGTGAAGCGGCCGGGGAAGAGCTGGCGCAGGAAATCCTGCTGGAGCGTGACCGCCCGGCTGAACATGGCGTGATTCTGGCGGGACATCTGCCGCGTGCGGTGGATCAGCCGGTTGACTTCGTCGATCAACGCCCGGACCAGCGGACGCACTTCGATTTCCAGGGAGGGCAGGAGGCGGCGCAGGGTGATCTCGGCGCCGTGGCCGTGCTCGAGGGCGAAGGTCCGCACGGTCAGCTCGCGCCGGCGGCGGATCGTCGCCGCCGTCTCCGAGACGTCGACCAGTTGTTCGGCGAGGACGACGAGGCGGGTGGCGTCCCGCCGGATCAGGCACTCCTGCTGCTCCTCGAGCAGCCGGACCATGCCGCCGTACTGTTCCAGTTCGGCGCGCAGGCTTTCGACCAGGGTCTCCCAAGTAATGCTCATGATGAAGATTTGGAGGAGGTGACGTCGGTGGACGGGTGGCGGGCGGCGGACGCCGCGGCCGGGGGCGTGAATTGTTTCTCCAGCATTGCGGCGAGGCCGATGCCGCCGCCGGTACTGAGTTTCTGGGCAAAGGCGTCGGTCATCATGAAGCCGTACACGCCGTCGCCGGAACCGGCGCCGGCCATCTTGTTCATGACCGGGGCGAGCAGTTCGCGCAGGATGATGGCCTCGAACGCCTGGGCCACCACCTGGCGCTGGCGGGCGGGGGGCAGGCGCTGGACGCTCGCCGCGAAATCGGGGGATCCCGGGGAGGGCAGCACGGCGTTGATGGCGGGGACGTTCATCGTCAGTTGATGATCAGCTCAGCCTGGAGGGCGCCCGCCTGTTTCAGCGCCTGGAAGATGGCAATCATCTCGTGGGTGGAGACGCCGAGGGCGTTGAGGGCCGAGGCCAGGCTCTCGATCGTGGGCGAGTCGTCGACGACCTTGAAGCCGCCCTTCTGCTCGTTGACGGTCGTGGTCGTGCTCGGCACCGTGGTGGTCGTGCCCGAACTCATCGGCGCGGGCTGGCTGACCCCGACCGACGAGCTGACGGTGATGGTGAGCGAGCCCATGCTGATCGCGACCTGGGAGATGCGCACGGTCGAGGTGGCGACGATCGTGCCGGTGCGTTCGTTGATGACGACGCGCGCGATGGAGTCGGGGTGCACCTCGATGGCGCCGAGGTCGGCGAGGAAGTCGACGCCGCGGCTCCGGAAGGCCGCGGGCACGCGGACGGCGACGGTCGCGGCGTCGAGGGCCTGGCTGGAGCCGGCGAAGACGGCGTTGATGGCATGGGCCATCCGCGAGGCCGAGGTGAAATCCGGGTTGAGCAGGAGCAGGTTGACGGTGTCCTGGCTGATGATCTTGGCGGGAATGTCGCGCTCGACGATGGCGCCGTTGCTGATGATGCCGACGTTGGGCTGGCCCTTCTGCACGGAGGCGCCGCCGGCGCCGCCCGTCCCGCCGAAAAAGCCGCCGACCGCGAGCGGGCCCTGGGCCACGGCGTAGACCCGGCCGTCGGCGCCGAAGAGGGGCGCCTGGAGCAGCACGCCGCCCTGCAGGCTCTTGGCATCGCCGAGGGAGGCGACGGTGACGTCGATGCGGGACCCGGGCCGCAGGAACGGACCGATGTTGGCCGTGATCATGACGGCCGCGGAATTCTTCACCTTGAGCTGGCTGGCCGGGACGGTGACACCGAACCGCTGCAGCACATTGGCCACGCTCTGGAGCGTGGAGATGGCGTTGCTGTCGCCGTCGCCCGACAGGCCCACGACCAGGCCGTAGCCGACCAGTTGGTTGTCGCGCCCGCCCTCGACCATCGTGAGGTCCTTGATGCGGGCGGCCCGCAAAGCCACCGGCGCCAACAGCAGCAGGGCGATGGCGAGCAGATTGCGATGTGACGATCGAGACATCCCTGTCATGGCGGCCTGTCCTCAGAACGGACGCAGTTTTTCGTAGATGCGGCTGAGCCAGCCCCGCTTCTGGATGTCGGTCAGGGAGCCCTGGCTGTAGAATTCGACGCGGGCGTCGGCGATGTCGGTGGAGAGCACGGTGTTGTCCGGCGCGATGTCATCCGGGCGGACAAGGCCGTGGAGGACGACGTATTGCGTTTCGCCCGAGAACGTGACGAGGCGCACGCCCTCGATCACGAGGTTGCCGTTCGGCAACACGTCGGCCACGAGGACGGCGGCGCGGGCCGAGAGGCTCTGGCTGTTGTCCACCTGGCCGCCGCCGGTGAAATTCGACGCCCCGGTGATGTTGATCGCCGGCAGTTCGCCGTTGTGGGTGCCGAGCTTGCTGGCGGCGGTGCTGAACAGGAACTGGCCCACGGCGTCCTGCAGCGAGGAGGAGCGGCTGTCCTTGCGCTGCTGGGAGCTTTGCGCGGTGGCGTTCTCCTGCACGACGATGGTGAGGATGTCGCCGGGCCGCGCGGCCTTGTGGTCGGCGACGATGCCGCGTTCGGGAAGCGTGGAGGTCGTCCAGAGCGATTCCGCCCCGGCCGGCGCGGCGAGGGCGACGAGGAGGATCGGAAGCAGGGGAAGGGTCGGGCGCATGGGGGTCAGAAGTTGATCTCGGCGTGGCCCTGGTCGACGACCACGGCGTTGAATTCCCGGCGGGTCTCCAGGTTGCGAACGAGGACGGTCTCGCCCCTGCCGCCGCTTTGCATGGCGATGGCCTTGACGGTCACGGTGAGCGGGCCGCTGACGGCCGAGACATCGATGGTGTCGCCACGGCGCACGAGCGGCCGGCGTTTGAGGTCGCGCCAGATCAGGAGCTGGCCGGCGGGGACGGAGCACGCGTAGATGAAGTCGCCGTCGGCGGTGTCCGCCACCGGAACGGCGAACCGCTGCTGCAGGAGATCCACCTGGCGCACGTCGAGGTCGGAGGGGTCGAAGGACGAGCCCATCGAGACGGGTTCGCGGGCGACCCAGGCGTCGGCCCAGAGGTGGGCGTGCAGCATGAGGGACAGGGAAAGGGGC
>JBJKRV010000274.1:0-2505 GCA_046704465.1 Opitutaceae bacterium
ACCCTGGCCCCCTCGATCACTTCGCGGCGGTCGAGCCGGGAAAGCTGCCCGTAGTCGGCCATGCTGGGCACGTGGAACAGCACGTGGCCGTCGCCGGTGGCATAGGCGTGCCCCTTGGCGATGAGCGTCTCGGCGAGGGCGATCATCTGGGCGATGTGCGCCGTCGCCCGCGGCTCGACGTCGGGCGGCAGCGCGCCCAGGGCGCCCATGTCCTGATGAAAGGCTTCGGTGGTGCGCGCCGTGATCGCCGCTATCGGCTCGCCCGACGTCTGCGAGGCGGCGATGATCTTGTCGTCGACGTCGGTGATGTTGCGCACGTAGGTCACCCGATGCCCCGGGAAGACCTGCTTGAGCAGCCGGTACAGCACGTCGAACACGACCACCGGACGGGCATTGCCGATGTGGGCGAAGTCGTAGACCGTCGGGCCGCAGACGTAGAGGCCGATGGCGTCGCGCTTAAGGGGGACGAATTCCTCCTTGGCGCGGGTCAGCGTGTTGTAGAGATGGAGCGTCACGGAATCCTCGTCGGGGAAGGGGACAGCAGGGCGAGCAGCCGGGCATTGAGGGCGCGCAGGGCTTCGAGGTCGAAGGCCGGCGGGAACCGCCCGAACGAGGCCAGGTCGAGATCGGCGGCGAGATCCGCCAGCGACAGGCTAGGCTCGATCACCATCCCCCGGCCCAGGCCGGCGAGCAGGGAATTGAGGGCCATGGCCTCGATGCCCTCGGCCCTCAGGGATTCGACCGTATAGGGGGCCAGGCGCTCGCCCAGGACCTTGCCGGTGCCGTCGGTCAGCATCGGCAGGTGGCCGAAGGCGGGCGGCGTTACCTCGAGCGCCTCGAACATCTGGATCTGCACGGCCGCCTTGGCAATGTGGTTGGCGCCGCGGATCACGTGGGTGACGCCGAGATCGATGTCGTCGACCACCGAGGCCAGCATCTGCAGAACCGTGCCGTCGGGGCGCATGACCACCGGATCTTCCATGCCGGCCGCCTCGACCGCCTGGCGGCCCTGCACCAGGTCGTCCCAAAACATCTCGCCGGCAACCAGGCGGAAACGCCAGCCCGGTTCGCGGGGATCGCCGTTGTCGGAGTAAACGCGGTCCGCCGCGCGCAGGCGTTCGAAGGCATCGCGATAGAGGGGCGTGCGTTCCGACTGGCGGGCGAAGGCGCCCCACTCCAATCCCAGCCACAGGAGGTCGCGCTCGATGGCGATGGCGGCCTCGGCCGTCGCGTCCTCGGCCGCCGCCTCGTCGAGACGCACCAGGAAGGTGCCGCCGCGGGCGCGGGCGAACAGGCCGTTGATCAGCGCCACCCGGGCATCCCCGACATGGGGCGCACGCGACGGCACGGCGGCGAAGCGGACGACGGGGTTCATGCGAGATCCGTGAAGCGATTGGTCAGGGGATAGCGGCGGTCGCGGCCGAAGGCGCGGTGGGTGATCTTGACCCCCGGCGGCGGCTGGCGGCGTTTGTACTCGGCGCGGTGCAGCATGCGCCAGACGCGGCGCACCGTGGCCTCGTCGAACCCGGCGGCGACCACGTCGGCAATCGACCGCTCCTCCTCGACCAGGGCCTGGAGAATGGCATCCAGCGTCTCGTAAGGCGGCAGGGTGTCCTGGTCGGTCTGGTTGGGCTTGAGCTCGGCCGACGGCGGCTTGGTGATCACCCGCTCGGGGATGACGCGACCGCCCGGTCCCAGAGCGTCCGGCGGCCGCTGCCGGTTGCGCCAGCGGGCGAGATCGAACACCGCGGTCTTGTAGACGTCCTTGAGCACCGAATAGCCGCCGCACAAGTCGCCGTAAAGGGTGGCGTAGCCCACCGACATCTCGGACTTGTTGCCGGTGGTCAGCAGCATGTGGCCGAACTTGTTGGACAGCGCCATCAGGGTGGTGCCGCGGGCACGGGCCTGGATGTTCTCCTCGGTCTCGTTGGCCTCGCGGCCGGCGAACATTCCGGACAGCATGGCCTCGAACGCCTGCATGGCCGGCTTGATCGACACGGTCTCCAGCGGCGCGCCCAGCAGCCTCGCCGTCTCCTCGGCATCCTCGATGCTGGCCGCGGACGTGTAGGGCGACGGCATCGCCACCAGAATCACCCGCTTGGCGCCCAGGGCATCGACCGCCACCGCGGCGGTGAGCGCGCTGTCGATGCCGCCCGACAATCCCAGTACGACCCCGGGGAAACCATTCTTGTCCACGTAGTCGCGCAAACCGACGACCAGCGCGCGATAGATGGCCTCGTCGCCGACCGGGCGCGCGGCGATCGCCGCCGGCTCGCACGCCCAGTTCCGATCGCGGGCCCGCCAGCGGGTGAGCAGAACCTGCTCGCGCCAGGACTCGAGGCGGGCAGTCACCGCCCCCGAGGCATCGATGACGAACGAGTCGCCGTCGAAGACCAGTTCGTCCTGGCCGCCGACCAGATTGACGTAGGCCAACGGAAGGCCCGCCTCGGCGGCCCGCATGCGGGCCAGATCGAGCCGGATGTCGGGCTTGTCGAACTCGAAGGG
>JBJKRV010000275.1:0-5630 GCA_046704465.1 Opitutaceae bacterium
GCTCAGGTTCTTGGGCGAATGAAACTGCTCCCAGTCGCGTTCCCGGGCAAAGGCGAGCACGCGGTGTTTGAGGTCGGCAAGGGTGGTGGTGGCGTCGGTGAGCATGATGAAGGTGGCGCCGCCGGCCGTACCGGGGGGCGCGCCGCCGACCACAATGGATCGATCGCGGTGCACCGCAACCGGCAATCGCCGCGGCGAGGAGGTGTGACCCGGGTGCCGATTCCACCGGTCCGTGCCCGGCACGGCCGCGAGGCGATCCGACGGAAATACTCCTGGCAACATTCATGTGACGACACGGATTTTCCTTGGAACAGAAGCTGCTTTCTGCATCGTGCCACACGTTCCCAAACGAGAATGACCCGGACGCTCCAGTCCATTCGATGCATCGATCGCACTTCGCACACGAAGGCGGTCTCGCAGCGTCGCTGCATGCATGGGCGCCCGGTCGTCGTCCGCTGGAACAAACTCACCGACGCCGGCTGCCTCGCCTGAACGACACCGTCTCCCGGTCGTTCGTTTCAAGCAGGAGTTCCGGCGGTGAACCCGACGAAAGGAGTCATCCATGCATACCATCATCCGTTCCCCCCAGTCCAGACGCGCCTCCGCGGGCTCTGCGCAATCCAGCGCATGGCGCCGTCCGCATTACGACTGCCAGGAACAGGCGGGCATGCTCAAACTTCTCGTCTATATCCCCGGCGTCGATCCCTCCGCTGTCGCGATCGAGGTCAAGGGGCCCGACCTGGTCGTGACTGCGCCCAAGGCCCATCCGGTCCGGGCGAATTGGAGGGCGCTGCACCTCGAAAGGGCACAGCGCGATTACCAGCTCCGCCTGCGCCTGGGGCATGGTCTCGACTATCCGGCTCTCACCGCTTCGCTGAATGACGGAATTTTGACGGTTTTGATTCCAAAACGAGTGGCGGTGGCGGTCGGAGTCGCTTAGATTTTCCGGGTCCGATCGCGGACAATCCACGACCGGACCTCTTCCAGAGGTTGAACGCGCGGCGCCCGCCCCAACCGACAGACGCCGCACCGGTTGCCCCGCCAGGTCAGGCCGGTCGCCTCCTCCGCTGGCAGCGACGATTTTTGAAAAAGTGTGAGGAACCCGGGCCAGTCACCGTGTACTCATTAATGTCGGCAACTGACCGCGGCCGACAGACCTAAACTTCCGCCGAATTGAACCGTAGTAACCACTATCAACCTTTCCATGAACTTTCTCCCGCGAACCACTTCCCGGCGCCCCGCTTCCGGCGGGCCTGGATCGCATGTCGTGCCGGTGCGCGACGTGCAGTGGGGTCGCCCGGTGTTCAGGGCCCCCGCCCTGCCGTCGTTTCCGCTGCTGGCTGACTCGGTGCCTTTCACCGCGATGCGGCCGTTGCGGCCGACGCGCCTGAAGAACACGGAATCCGGCCTCTAATCGGATCGGTACCCGGGTTTGCCCGCTACCGATCCGGTACCAGCCAGCCGCTGCGGAACGCCGCTCCGGCGTCTACCCCCAGCCATGCCGCCAGTTTCGGCAGGACCCCGGTTGCGTCCTCGGCAAAATGCCAGGGGGGGTTGATCACGAGCAACCCGCAGCCCTTCATGCGGATATCGGGAGCCCCGGTCACATCCAATTCGGCCCAAAAGGCTGGCTGGGCCTGAGGCCGTGCCAGCGCCGCCTGGAAGGCGGCCACCTTGGCCCGGTGGGTGACCGGATACCAGACGGCATAGACCCCGGTCGGCAGGCGTTCCAGCCCCTCAGACAGGGCCCGGCGCACCGCGTCAAACTCGTCCGGCGCCTCGAACGGCGGGTCGATGAACACCAGGGCCCGGCGCTCGGGCGGCGGCAGGTGCGCCCTCAGGGCGCCGTATCCGTCGCCGTGGGTCACACTCAGGCGATGCACCCGGTCGAATTTCCGGCGCAATGACCGCGCCGGGGCATCCTGCCGCTCCCAAAAGACCAGGCGGTCTTGGGGCCGCCGGACCAGTGCCGCCAGGGCCGGCGAACCGGGATAGTGTCGCAGCCGCCCGGAGCCATGCCGCCGGTTGTACTCGCGGACCAGATCGAGGTACTCGACCAATGACGCCGGCAGGTCCCTTGCCTCCCACAGGCGCCCGATTCCGGCCGGCCACTCCTGGGCCCGCTCGGGTCGCCCCGCCGGCTTCGCCGTCAGATCGTAGGTTCCGCGCCCGGCATGGGTGTCGAGATAGAGGATGCCTTTTTCCTTGCGTTGCAGCGCCCGCCAGAGCCGCAGCAGCAGCACGTGTTTGAACACGTCGGCGTAATTGCCGGCATGATAGGCATGATCGTAGTTCATCGTTGATCCCGGCGAGCGGCGTCGGGCGGGTTTTGTCTTTGCGTTGACGTCACCTTTTGTGGCTTACTGACCCTTTCTCCCAACGATGAACATCCACGAATATCAAGCCAAGGCCTTGCTGGAGAAGTACGGCGTTGCGGTGCCCAAGGGCGCCCCCGCCCGTTCCGCGGCCGAATTTGAAACGGCTGTCGCCCAATTTCCGGACGGACGCGTTGTCGTCAAAGCCCAGATCCACGCCGGCGGGCGCGGCAAGGGCACCTTCACCGACGGCTTCAAGGGAGGGGTCAAAATCGCCCAGGACAAGGCCGAGGCGCTGGATTTCGCGCGCCGGATGTTCGGCAACACGCTTGTCACCGTCCAGACCGGCCCTGCGGGCCGCAAGGTGCAGACGGTCTATTTCACGGAGCCCTGCGCCATCCAGAAGGAATACTACCTCGCCATCCTGCTCGACCGCACCGTGTCGCGGCCGGTCATCGTCGCCTCCACCGAGGGCGGCGTGGAGATCGAGACCGTGGCGCACGAGGCCCCGGAGAAGATCTTCAAGGTCCATGTCGATCCGGCCGTCGGCCTTCAGGCCTACCAGGCCCGCGCCCTCGCCTTCCGGCTCGGCTTCACCGGCGACACCTTCAAGCAGGCGGTCAAGCTCGTCACCGCACTCTACCGCGCCTGGTGGGAATCCGACGCCACGCTGGTTGAGATCAATCCGCTGATCACCACGGCCGCGGGCGGCGTCCTCGCGCTGGACGCCAAGGTTTCGCTCGACGACAACGCCCTCTACCGTCATCCCGACCTCGAGGCGCTCCGCGACCTGAACGAGGAGGACCCGAAGGAGACCGAGGCTGCGAAGCACTCGCTCAACTACATCGCACTCGACGGCAACATCGCCTGCCTCGTCAACGGCGCCGGTCTGGCCATGAGCACGATGGACATCATCAAGCACTTCGGCGGCAATCCGGCCAACTTCCTCGATGTCGGTGGCGGCGCCTCCAAGGAGCAGGTGCAGGCCGCGTTCAAGATCATCCTCACCGATTCGAACGTGAAGGGTATCCTCGTGAACATCTTTGGCGGCATCATGGACTGCAACACGATCGCCACCGGGGTGGTGGCTGCGGCCCGCGAGACCAGCCTCAACATCCCCCTCGTGGTCCGCCTCGAGGGCAACAACGTCGCCGCCGGCAAACAGACGCTCGCGGAGTCGGGGCTCACCATCGAAAGCGCCGACTCCATGGCCGACGCCGCCCAGAAGATCGTCCGCCTCGTCGCCTGACGGGCCCACCCTCACTTTCACCTTCACTCTCATTTTCCATGTCCATTCTCGTCACTCCCAGTACCAAGGTGCTCGTCCAGGGCATCACCGGAGAATTTGGCGCGCGCCACACGCGGCTCTCGCTCGACTACGGCACCAAGGTGGTCGCCGGCGTCACGCCCGGCAAGGGCGGCCAGTTCTTCGAACACGGCCGGCACCGCGTGCCGATCTTCAACACCGTCGCCGAGGCCACCGCGGCCACCGGGGCGGCCGCCTCCGCCGTTTTCGTCCCGCCGCCCTTTGCCGCCGATGCCATTCTCGAGGGCGTTGACTGCGGGCTGGCCCTGGTCGTCGCCATCACCGAGGGCATCCCGGTGCGCGACATGATCCGGGTGAAGCGCGCCATGGCCGGCAGCGCCACCCGCCTGATCGGTCCCAACTGCCCCGGCGTCGTGACGCCGGGCACCGGCAAGGATTCGCGGGGCGGCTGCCGCATCGGCATCGCGCCGGGCTATATCCACCGCAAGGGGCACGTCGGCGTCGTCTCCCGCTCGGGCACCCTCACCTACGAGGCCGTGTGGCAGGTCACCTGCAAGGGTCTGGGCCAGAGCACGTGCGTCGGCATCGGCCGCGACCCCGTCCCGGGGCTGTCGCACCTGGACATCATCAAGCTGTTTGCGGCCGACCGAAACACCAAGGGCATGATCCTCATCGGCGAGATCGGCGGTTCGGCCGAGGTCGAGGCCGCGCGCTGGATCAAGGACCACTGCCCGAAGCCCGTGGCCGGCTTCATCGCCGGTGCCACCGCCCCGAAGGGACGTCGCATGGGCCATGCCGGCGCCGTCATCGGCGGCAAGGAGGACACCGCCGCCGCCAAGATCGCGATCTTCAGGGAGTGCGGCATCGAGGTGGCCGCCACGCCTTCCAACATGGCCGACGCTCTTCTCCGCGCCGCCGAGGCGAAAGGCGTCTCCCTGGCATAACCGATCATCGCCGGGGCGCGATCACGTTGCGCCCTCCCCGCCCATGGCCGGACTCCGCGTCCGGCCTTTTCTTTTCCGAGTTTGCGGGATGATGGACAACCGCGCTCCGCGGTATCAGAGTGACGGCGTCGCTCCTGTCCACCGATCCGGCCGGACAACCCCCAGCCCGACATGAACAACATCCCGGTTCTGCACGTCTGCGAGACCAGCCTCGCGGTCGCCTATGAAAGGGCGCTCGTCGCCCTCCATGAGCATGGTTGCCGTTTTCGGACGCAATATGACAAGCCCGGCGATCCGCCCAGCCTGGATTGCACGATGAACCTAACCGTGCTGGATCCGCTCGCCGAGCCGATGATCCACAAGGCGTTTCCCGGCGGCATCGAGGATTTGCGCGAATATGTCATGGAGGTGGCCGGCGCCAAGGATCACTGGGTCAAGAACATGAACGATCCCCAGGACACCCGTTGGGAGTACACCTACCACGGCCGCCTCGCCCGCTACGGCACCTGGCAGGAATTGCAGGACGGCCGCCCGGTTCGCACCGGCGGTTTCAGCATCGACCAGATCGAGGCCGTCATCGCCAAGCTCGTGCAGCAGCCCTTCACGCGCCAGGCGCAGATGATCACCTGGATGCCCAACCTCGACCTCGACTGCTACGATCCACCGTGCCTCCAGTCGCTGTGGTATCGGATCCTGGAGGACGAGGCCGAGCAGACCTGGTGGCTCAACTGCAACGTCCGCTTTCGCAGCAATGACGCCTGGGGGGCGAACTTCATGAACATGTTCGGCTTCACCCTGTTCAATCGCGACGTGATCGCGGCGGAAATCGCGCGGCGCACGGGCCGCACCGTCCGCCTCGGTCGACTCAACTGGCACGCCGACTCCTATCACATCTACGGGAAGAACCTCGCCGAGGCCAAAGCCCGCCTCCTCGATCGCATCGCGACCTCCACGATCGAGGCGCGCACCTACCGTTTCACCGATGAAACGGTCCAGGACATCTACCGCGAGGCCGAGGCCGCCGTCCGCGCCAAGATCGAGGAATACGACCGCAACCACTGATCGGCGTCATCCCCTCGCCGCTCGGACCGTTCCATCGTAGGT
>JBJKRV010000276.1:0-2508 GCA_046704465.1 Opitutaceae bacterium
GGTAACCGGTGTGCGGCTGCGGGACGGTTCGACGATCAGCGCACCGGTGGTGGTGTCCAACCTGTCTCCGGATCTCACCCTCACCGAACTCGTGGGCGCCGAACACCTTCCGGCGCAATTGTTGTCGCGGCTGTCCGGGCGCGATCACCGGGCATCCTTCGTGCAAATTCATTTCGCGCTCGACGGTCTGCCCGAGTTCGCGCCGCCCTACGAAATGCTCAACGAGCCCGGCATGCAACAGTCGATCGGGATCTTCGGCTCGCCGGAAGAACAGCAGCAACACTGGGAGAATTGCCGGCGAGGCATCGTTCCGGATAACCCGTCGATGGGCATGCAAATACCCTCCGTGCACGATCCCGGGCTGGCGCCGCCCGGCAAGCACGCCGCGAGCGCGTTCGCCTGGGCCTTTCCCGTCGAAGTCGGCCGCGAGCAGCACGGCCACCTCAAGAATGAGATGGCGCGGCGGGTCGTCGACAAGATCACCCGCTACGCGCCCAACTTCAAAGACATCGTGATCCGCCACATCACCTTCGCGCCGTTCCACATGCAGACCATGTTCGGGGCGCCCGCCGGTGATTTCTGTCACGGGCTGTTGCACCCGGACTTGATGGGACCGCACCGGCCGGGGCCGAAAGGCTTCCGTGACCTCCCCATTCCGATCGACGGCCTCTACCTGGCCAGCGCCGGATGCCACGGCGGCCCCGGTATCACCTTTACGCCGGGCTACAACGCCGGCTATCAGGTCCTCGACGACATGGCCGGCGCCGGCGCGGTGTGACAGCAGGGGCCCTTGGGGCAAATGTGCTCTATGACACCGTTGGGAACGTTCACGCACGCCGGGGCGTTATTTAAAAACGCAACACGCCAACTCAATTCGTCGAGTTGACACCCGTCCCCGTAGACTCCGTTACGTCACCAACCGCGCCCAGGGAGCCGCCCCACCGTGACCGCCCAGCAGCCGCTGCCCGAGGAGAATCCGCCCGGCGAAGAGTGCGGCGTATTCGGTGTATGGGCCCCAGGCGAGGAAGTCGCCAAGCTCACCTACTTCGGCCTGTACGCGTTGCAGCACAGAGGTCAGGAGGCGGCCGGTATCGCCGTCGCCGACGGCTCACAGATCCTGGTGTTCAAAGACCTCGGCCTGGTCAGCCAGGTGTTCGATGAGCAGACGTTGGCCGCGATGCAGGGCCACGTCGCGATCGGGCACTGCCGCTATTCCACGACCGGCCAAACCACCTGGGAAAATGCTCAGCCGGTGTTCCGCAACACCGCCGCCGGCACCGGGGTGGCGTTGGGACACAACGGCAACCTGGTCAACAGCAGCGCGCTGGTGTCCCGGGCCCGCGAAGCGGGGTTGGTCAACCACCGGACGCCCGGCGCCGCGACCACCGACTCCGACATCCTGGGCGCCCTGCTGGCCCATGGCGCGGCGGATTCCAGCCTGGAACAGGCGGCGCTGGAGCTGCTGCCGACCGTGCGCGGCGCGTTCTGCCTGACCTTCATGGACGAAGGCACCCTGTATGCGGCCCGTGACCCGCACGGCGTGCGGCCGCTGTCGCTGGGCCGGTTGGACCGCGGTTGGGTGGTCGCCTCGGAAACCGCCGCGCTCGACATCGTCGGCGCTTCGTTCGTCCGGGACATCGAGCCCGGCGAATTGCTGGCGATAGATGCCGACGGGGTGCGCTCCACCCGGTTCGCCAACCCCACCCCCAAGGGATGCATCTTCGAATATGTCTACCTGGCGCGGCCGGACAGCACGATCGTCGGCCGGTCGGTGCACGCCACCCGGCTCGAAATCGGCCGCCGGCTGGCGCGCGAGTGCCCGATCGACGCCGACCTGGTGATCGGTGTGCCGGAATCCGGCACCCCGGCCGCGGTCGGTTACGCCCAGGAGTCGGGGATCCCCTACGGTCAAGGCCTGATGAAGAACGCCTATGTCGGGCGGACCTTCATCCAGCCATCGCAAACCATCCGCCAGCTGGGCATCCGGCTCAAACTCAACCCGCTCAAAGAGGTCATCCGCGGCAAGCGGCTGATCGTCGTCGACGACTCGATCGTGCGGGGCAACACCCAGCGCGCGCTGGTGCGGATGCTGCGCGAAGCCGGCGCCGTCGAGGTGCACGTGCGCATCGCCTCGCCGCCGGTCAAGTGGCCCTGCTTCTATGTGATAGACTTTCCTTCGCCCGCCGAGTTGATCGCCAACGCGGTCGAAAACGAGGAGGAAAGCCTCGAAGCGGTCCGCCATGCGATCAATGCCGACACGCTGGGCTACATCTCGCTGCGAGGCCAGATCGCGGCCACCGAGCAGCCCATCTCGCGACTGTGCGCGGCCTGCTTCGACGGGGCGTATCCGATCGAGCTGCCCAGCGAAACCGCGTTGGGCAAGAACGTGATCGAGCACATGCTGGCCAACACGGCGCGGGGCGCCGCCGCCGACCTGGCCGGTGCCGATGCGTCCCCGGAAGCCGAGCAGGCCGCCGTTCTGCGCCATCCGTAGCTTGCCGGTTACCG
>JBJKRV010000277.1:0-4085 GCA_046704465.1 Opitutaceae bacterium
ATGCCCATCATGCCCTCGCGCCATCCGGCCAAGGTCGCCCCGGTCATCAAGCCGCAGCCGGAGAGCACCCGGCGCATGGTGGCGCGCCTGGCCGGCCTCTCGCGGGACATCGATCCGCTGAAATATCCGTACTTTGCCGGGAAGACCGCGGAATTCTTCCGCAAGAAAATCGAGGAGACGACGGCGCCGCGCGACCTGGTCGCGCTTGAGTTGCCGTACGCCTACGCGCTGCTGAACGACGGCCGCACGCACGACGCCCTGCGCGAGCTCGCCAAGTACGAACGGATGCTCGACGAATACAACCTGGTGCCGCCGCAGGGTTTCGCACCGAAGATCAAGCTCTTCAAGGCGATCGCCTACCTGCGGGAAGGCGAGCAGCAGAACTGCATGGGGAATCACAACGCCGACTCCTGCCTCCTGCCCCTCCATGGCGGCGGGTTGTACAAATACACCGACGGGCCGCGGCACGCGATCAAGGTCCTGCTGGATCTGCTCGCCTCCGATCCCAGCCCCTATGCGGCGTGGCTGCTCAACATCGCCTACATGACCCTGGACGAATACCCCGACCAGGTGCCGGCGGCGTGGCGGATCCCGCCCGAGGTCTTCAAGTCCGATTACGCCCTGCCCCGCTTTCCCGACGTGGCCGGCCAGCTGGGCCTCGACGTCGACGACCTTTCCGGCGGCGTCGTGATGGATGACTTCGACAACGACGGATTCCTCGACCTGCTGGTTTCGGCCTCGGGCCTGGACAGCCAGATCCGCTTTTTTCACAACAACGGGGACGGGACGTTCACCGACATGACCGACGCGGCGGGACTCAAGGGCCTGACCGGCGGACTCAACCTGGTCCAGGCCGACTACAACAACGACGGCTTCGTGGATGTTCTGGTGCTTCGCGGCGGCTGGCTCGGCGAGGCCGGGCGCTATCCGAATTCCCTGCTCCGGAACAACGGCGATAACACGTTCACCGACGTGACCGAGCAGGCCGGGCTGTTGAGCTTTCATCCGACGCAGACCGCGGTGTGGTTCGACTACAACGGGGACGGCTGGCTCGACCTCTTCATCGGCAACGAGACGATCCCGGACAGCGGCGCGGTGGATGCATGCGAACTGTACCGCAACAACGGCGACGGCACCTTCACCGAGTGCGCGAAGGAAAACGGCGTGGCGCTGGTCGGCTGGTTCAAGGGCGTCGTGACCGGCGACTTCAACAACGACGGCCGGCCCGACCTGTTTCTGTCCGTCTTCGGCGGGCCCAATCTGCTGCTGCGCAACGACGGTCCGGCGGGCCTCAGCCGCTCGCCGAAGGCCCCCTGGCGCTTCACCAATGTCGCGGCGCAAGCCGGCGTCACGGAGCCGATCAAGAGTTTCCCCTGCTGGTTCTGGGACTATGACAACGACGGCTGGCCGGACATCTTTGTCTGCGGCTACTCCATCCATGACGCCGGGGACATCCTCGCCGACTATCTCGGAGCCGGCCCGCCGGCGGCGGAGCGGCCGCGGCTCTACCGCAACAATCACGACGGCACCTTCACCGATGTCACCCGACAGGTCGGCCTGTGGAAGATCCTCGAGGGCATGGGCTGCAACTTCGGCGACCTCGACAACGACGGCTGGCTCGACTTCTACATCGGCACGGGCGACCCGATCCTCGGCACGCTCATCCCGAACCGCATGTTCCGGAACGATCGCGGCATGCGGTTTCAGGATGTGACCACCGCCGGCGGATTCGGCCAGCTCCAGAAGGGCCACGGCGTGGCGTTCGGCGATCTGAACAACGACGGCTTCGAGGACGTTTATGCCGTCACCGGCGGGGCGCTGGTGGGCGATCACTACCGCAACCAGCTCTACGCCAACCCGGGCAACCGGAACCACTGGATCAAGCTGAAGCTCGAAGGCGTCCAGGACAACCGGTCCGCGATCGGCGCCCGCATCAAGGTGGTCGCGGCGACCGGCCTCGGCACGCGCGCGATCCACCGCACGGTGAGCAGCGGGGGCAGTTTCGGCGCCTCGCCCCTGCAGCAGGAGATCGGTCTCGGCCGGGCCCGCGCGATCGAGCGTGTGGAGATCTTCTGGCCGGTCGCGAGAAAGACCCAGGTCTTCAGGAATCTCGCGATGGACCGCTGCTATCACATTCGCGAGGGCGATTCCACCCCGCGAGAAGTTCATCTCCGCTCCTTTGGCTGGCCGAAATCCACCGCGACGCCGTGGCCCTCCCTGTATCAAGCCGGGTGAGGCGGGGCCGGGGGAGTGCGAGGCGGCAGCCGGGCTCGGAAGGTTCCGCCCAGCAGCCTCGGGCGAACCGCGCCCCACTTCGGCCCGACGAGCACGGAGATCCCGGGTCAGATTCGAGAATGGCCGGAAAATCGGTTGCCGGTGGCACCGGTCACTCGTAGATTCACGATGCAGCATCGGCCCCGGTGGCCGATGCGTTGAGCGCATGATCCAATGAAGTCCTCCCTCACCCTGATGAGCGTAGTGGCGACGCTCCTTCTGACCACGCTGTCGGCGTCCGCCAAGGATTGGATCGTCACCTCGGTCTACTCGGAAACCGACAACGGCTACGTGCGCAAGAAACTGCCGGACGGCTCGTTCCAACGCCAGTACTATGCCATCGCCGACGGCGGCTATTCGCGCGGCGAGACCGCGGATCCATCGATCGACGACGTAAAGTTCCCCGCCCTGGCGGGACTGATCGCCGAGTACCTCGCCAAACAGAACTACTACTTTGCCCACGATACCAAACAGGCCAATCTGTTGCTGGTCATCTGGTGGGGAACGACCATCCCGGGTTCCGACGGCGGCACCGACCGAAATGCCAAGGACCAGGTGCTGGACGCGATGAATGGGTACCAGTCGGCGTCCGCCGCGGCCGTCGGCACGACCCGGACGGCCGAGGGGATTGAATCTCCCCAGATGGCGATCCGGGACGACCATTTGGCGAGATTACACGGCGAGCTGTACCAGATGCAGTTGTTCAACACCATGCGGCGCCAGGCCGACCTGCACAACGCCAGGCTGCTCGGGTACCTGAAGGCCATCGACGACCGGGACAACATCACCCGCCTGGCCGGCGGCGATACCGGCTACGAGGACCTGATCTCCGATGTCGAGGAGCCGCGCTACTACGTGATCCTGGGGGCCTATGATTTTCGCGCCGCCACGCAGCAGCACAAGAAGAGGCTGTTGTGGATCACCCGGATCAGCATTCAGGCCCAGGGAAACCAGTTCAATCAGGAGCTGCCGGCCATGCTGGCGGACGCGGCCAGGTATTTTGGCCGGCCCAGCGGCGGATTGATTCGCGGGCTCCGGGAAGGCTCGGCCAAGATCGGGAAGCTGAAGGTTCTCGGCTACGAGCCGGCCACAACGGCGCCCGCGACGACCGCGAAGAAAAGCCAGGCCGCCGACCGGCGTCCATGACGCATCGGATGCCACCCGGACGATCCTGCGCCGACGCGGGGTCCGCCACGGGGAGACGCCGCCAGCGGGGAAAACAGGCCGGCAGCGGTGGTCGATTTGGTCGCGCCGTGGTATGCGCGTGGTTGCTCGCCGCTGCCGGAACGGTCGCGGTGGCCGCCGATACGGCCGGGAGCCTGACCTCCGTGCCGCTGGCACCGCGGTCGGGGCCGGAGGGGGCGACGATGTTCACGCTGCTGCCGCCGTCCCGCACGGGGATCACGGCGGTGGACCGCTACGACGACCCGGGGATGTGGGGCCGGCATTATCAGGAGCTGGTCTATGGCGAGGCGGGCACGGGGGTGGCGATCGGGGACTACGACAACGATGGGCGGCCGGACATCGCAGTGGTGACGAAGACGGGCGGGCTGCGGCTCTACCGCAACCTGGGCAACTTCCATTTCGAAGACGTCACCGAGCAGGCCGGCTTGGGAAATCCCGCCCCGGGGCTGTTCGAAAAAGGGCTGAACTGGATCGAGGGCTCCAAGACCGACGATCTGGTCTCGTGGTACCAGGGGGTGACGTTCGTGGACGTGAACAACGACGGGTGGCTGGACCTGTACGTGTGCCGGTTCAACGCGCCCAACGAGCTGTACATCAACCAGGGCAACGGGACATTCAAGGAGGAG
>JBJKRV010000278.1:0-3629 GCA_046704465.1 Opitutaceae bacterium
CCGGCGCCTGGCCGCGCGCCTGCCCATGACCCTGTTCACCATCAACACCAAAACGGGCGAATACCGCGAGTGGCTGCACTCGACCGACTGGCTCAATCACCTGCAGTTTTCCCCGACCGATCCCACCCTCCTGCTCTACTGCCACGAAGGCCGCCAGTGGAAGGTGGACCGGGTGTGGCTGCTGCGGCTCGACGGGCATTCGCAGCCGTTCCTCGTGCAGCGCCGCACGATGAAGATGGAGATTGCCGTCCACGAGTACTGGAGCGAGGACGGCCGGTGGGTCTGGTACGACCTCCAGACCCCGATCTCGGAGGTGTGCTGGGTGGCGGGGTACAACGTGTACGACGGGCGGCGCGTCTGGTACCACGTGCCGGACAACCATTGGTGCGTGCATTACAACACCTCGCCCGACGGACGACTGTTCTGCGGCGACGGCAGCGACGAGCAGCTGCATTACGCCCATGCGAAGCACGCCAAATGGATCTTCCTTTTCCATCCCGAGCCGACGCCGGATTGGCCGGGCATGACTCCCGACCAGGCCGGGATGATCCGGGGCGGGCACCTTCGCCCCGAGCGCCTCGTCGACCTCGCCCATCACGACTATTCGCTCGAGCCAAACAGCCGTTTCACGCCCGACGGCAGGTGGATCATCTTCCGTTCGAACCTGCGCGGGCCCATCGCCGTCTATGCGGTCGAAGTGGCCAGGGCGCGGCCCGGAGAGCGCCTGCCCGCCCGCGGACTCGGCGATCCGTGAGGACGGCCGGGCTCCCGGGTTCAAGCCCCGGCATTCCGGCCTCCGATAAGCCGTCTCCAATCGCAAGCAACCAGTCTCATTCCCTCCGGAGACCGGAACGATTATGGTGCGCGTGAACGACCCCGACCCCAAATCCAGGGGGCGTCCACGCGCGGGAAACGCGGTTCGACCACGTTTCCCGCGCCGTCTTCCAAACCAAGGCCGCCAACCGCTCCATGAAACTCTCCATCCAAGGCCCCCCGATTCCCAACCTGCCCTGGCAGGACCGCCCGGTGGGAAACGACGATCTCGTCTGGCGCTATGATCGCAATCCCGTCATCGGCCGCCGCCCGCTGCCCCGGGTGACCGGCATCTACAACAGCGCGGTCGTCCCGTTCGAAGGCAAGTTCGCCGGCGTCTTCCGCACCGAGGGCATGGACCGCGTGCCGCACCTGCACGTCGGCCGCAGCCCCGACGGCCTGCAGTGGACGTTCGAGCCGAAGCCGATCGACTTCCAGTGCGACGATCCCGAGGTCCGCCGCCACGAATACGCCTACGACCCGCGCGTGACGCCGATCGACGGGGTGTACTACGTGACCTGGTGCAACGGCTATCACGGCTACGTCATCGGCCTGGCCCGCACAACGGACTTCGTCCGGTTCGAGCAGCTGGAGAACGCGTTCATGCCCTACAACCGCAACGGGGTGCTGTTCCCCCGGAAATTCGGCGACCGGTTCCTCATGTTCACCCGGCCGAGCGACACCGGCCACACGCCCTTCGGCGACATCTTCATCAGCGAAAGCACCGACTTGGTGCATTGGGGACGCCACCGGCACGTGATGAGCCCAGGCTGGCCCTGGTGGCAGGGCACCAAGGTCGGCGCCGGCCCTTCGCCGATCGAGACGAGCGAAGGCTGGCTGCTCTTCTATCACGGCGTGACGACCACCTGCAACGGGTACGTCTACTCGATGGGCGCGGCGCTGCTGGACCTTGAAGAACCGTGGAAGGTGATCGCCTGTGCGAAGGAGGCGTTCCTCACGCCCGAAGCGCCTTATGAGCTGGCGGGCTTCGTGCCGGGAGTGTGCTTCCCCGTCGGGTGCCTGTGCGACGGCCCGTCGGGCCGCATCGCCATCTATTATGGTGCGGCCGACACGGTTTCGGCCCTGTGTTTCTGCCAGGCGGAGGAGATCGTCCGCTTCATCCTCGAGAATCCGTTGAAACGATAGCCCGCGCCCGCCCGTCTCCGAGTTCATGCGCCACCTCGATCTCTGCTCCTCCGCATGGACGTTTCGCGACGCCACGCGCGGGTCGCCTTGGCGCCGGGCCGACGTGCCCGGTTGCGTCCACCGCGACCTGCTCCGGCTCGGTCTCATCCCCGATCCATTCCACGGCACCAACGAACTGCGCGTGCAGTGGATCGAGGAGCGCGACTGGGAGTACCGGACGTCGTTCCGCGTGCCTCCTTCCCTGCGCGACGAGGAGGTGGTCGAACTTGTTGCCGACGGCCTCGACACGATCGCCACGGTGGTCCTCAACGGCCGCGTGGTGGCGCGCACCGAGAACATGTTCACCGGCCACCGCTGGAACGTGACGCGCCGGCTGCGCCCCGGGCGCAACGAGTTGCGCATCCGCTTCGACAGCGCCATGGGCTACATCCGGACGCACCGACGCGGGCACCGGCCGCGCGAGTTCAACGACCCGGTCGGCCGCGGCACCGTGATCCGCAAACAGCAGTGCCAGTTCGGCTGGGACTGGGGCCCGCGCCTCGTCACGGCGGGCATCTGGCGCGGCCTCCGGCTCGAGGCGTGGTCGGGCAACCGGCTCGACAACGTGCGCGTGCGGCAGCACCACCGGCCTGACGGCGGCGTCGCGCTGGGCCTGACGCCCGAGTTGGCCCGGCCGGACCCGGAGGCCGTGTGCCACTGGCGGTTGACGCTCGACCACGGCGTGGTCGCGGACGGCACGGGCTCCGAGATCATCGTGCCCGCCCCCCAGCTTTGGTGGCCGAACGGCGAGGGCGCGCAGCCCCTTTACCACCTCGAGGTGGGCGTCATTCCCGGGGACGGCACGGTCCTGGAGCCCTGGATTCGCCGCATCGGACTGCGCACGATCGCCCTCGACCGCCGCCCCGACCGGTGGGGAACGTCCTTCCAGTTCGTGGTCAATGGCCGCCCGGTCTTTGCCAAGGGCGCCAACTGGGTGCCCGCCCACAGTTTTGTCGCCGGGTTGACGCGCGCTGACTACGCGCGCGACCTGCGCAGCGCCGCGGCGGCGCACATGAACATGGTCCGCGCCTGGGGCGGAGGCATCTACGAGAGCGAGGATTTCTTCGATTGGTGCGACGAGCTCGGCCTGCTTGTCTGGCAGGATTTCATGTTTGCCTGCACCCGCTATCCCGGGGACGCCGCGTTCGTCGCAAACGTCCGGGAAGAGGCGGCGTACCAGGTGCGGCGCCTGCGGCACCACGCCTGCCTGGCGCTCTGGTGCGGCAACAACGAGGTGTTCGGACTCAACCGCCAGGAACTCAAGCCCGGCACGCGGGCGCGCGCCGACTACGACCGCATCTTCCACCGCGCGCTGCCGGCCGCGGTGGCCGCGCATGACGGGATCACCGCCTACTGGCCGGGCTCCCCGTGGCGCGGGGACGACGACTCCAGCCACGACGCGGGCACGAAGCGCGGCGACACGCACTACTGGGACGTGTGGCATCAGCGCCGGCCGGTGAAGGAATACGAACGGCACATCTTCCGTTTCGTCTCGGAATTCGGCATGCAGAGTTTCAGCTCGCCGGAGACGCAGGCCACGTTCTGTCCGCCGGGGGATGCGAATGTCTTCGGCCCGACGATGAAGGAGCACCAGAAGCACCGGGGCGGCAACCAGGTGATCCTCGACTACG
>JBJKRV010000279.1:0-3333 GCA_046704465.1 Opitutaceae bacterium
ATCCCAGCCCGTGCTCTGCGGCGGTCTGCTTGATCACCGCCTCGATGGCGGCATCCGAGGAAAAATCCGCGTCCCGCAGGGCGGCGGCGAGCTCACTCACCCGGGCTTTCGGGTCCCCTTTCGCCACGACTTTGGCCAGGACCTTGGGATCGCTTGGGAAATCCTCGGCAAAGAACCACGAGGTGTACGCCGGCAACTCCTCGAGGGCCTTGATCTTCGGCTGGCTGAGCAGCATTACCTCCCGGAAATAGGCCTCGTCCGCGGCGGTGGCCGCGGCGGCAGCCGGCTGAGTCTGCAGGTAGGCGCGGGCAGCATGAACGAACCGCTCCGCCGGCAGTTCCAGCAGGTAGGTCATGTTCATGTGCGCGAGCTTCTTCTCGTCGAACCGCGCATTGCTCTGGGTAATGCCCGCCAGGTCGAACCGGCGGATGATCTCGTCGAGCGGCAGCTTCTCCTGGTCGTCCTTGGGACTCCAGCCGAGGAGGCAGAGGAAGTTGACGAGCGCTTCGGGGAGGAAGCCGCGGCGCTGATACTCCTCGACGAGGGCGCCCTGGTCGCGTTTGGACATCTTGCCGGGGCCGTTTTGCTTCAGAATCAACGGAATGTGGGCGTAGATCGGTGGTGTCGCTCCCAAGGCGCGGAAGAGTTCCGTATGCTTGCTGGTGTTGGAGAGGTGATCCTCCCCTCGGATCACATGGGTGATGCCCATGGTGAGGTCGTCGACGACGTTCACGAAATGAAACACGGGGTTGCCGTCGGACCGGAGTATGACGAAATCCTTCTCCTCGGTGCGCACCACGCGACCGCGGATGGCATCGTCGATCACCTGGGGCTCTCCCGAGATCCGGAAATAGGTCGCTCCGTCCTTTTCGTAGGTGCGGCCAGCCGCCCGAAGGCGCTCCAGGTGTTCCCGGTAGATCGGACTCCGCTCACTCTGGCGGTAGGGGCCGCACGCTCCGCCCTCCCGCGGGCCCTCGTCCCAGTTCAGACCGAGCCAGGTGAGGCTGTCGTAGATGACGTTGAGGAACGCCTCGCTGTTGCGTTCCCGGTCGGTGTCCTCGATCCGCAGGACGAACACGCCGCCGGTGTGGCGCGCATACAGCCAGTTGAACAACGCCGTGCGGGCGCTCCCGATGTGGAAGAACCCGGTCGGGCTGGGGGCGAAACGGACACGAACTTGCGACATGAGAGGGAAATGGACAGATTGGACGGCCAACGCCCTGCTCTCCCGCATGGTGAGCCGGCCGCAGCCGGCCGGCCGCGGGAGGAGGAGGCGGGAGTCGAAGCAATCGCCAATCCAGTGAATCGTTCCTCAACTGTCAAAGGTTCCTCTCTGCCGGAGATCGCCGGACTGGCCGACCACCTGGCCGCAGCCGGCCGGGCGGCGGGTTTCGAGGTCGAGGTTTTTGGCGAAGTCGACGCCGTACCCCTGCTTGCGCTCGGCAAACCCGGGACCGATGGGGCGCCGCATCTCTATTTGTCCGCCGGAATTCACGGCGATGAACCGGCCCCGCCCCGTGCGGTGTTGAAGATGCTCACGACCGGGTTCTTCGATGAGAGCTGCACCTGGCACATCTGCCCGCTCCTCAATCCGGCCGGCATGGCGCGGGGCACGCGCGAAAACCCCGCGGGCATCGACCTCAACCGCGACTACCGTAATCCACGCTCTCCCGAGATCCGTGCGCACGTGGACTGGCTGCTGAAGCAGCCGGCCTTCGACCTGACGCTCTGCCTCCACGAGGACTGGGAGGCGACCGGCTTCTACCTTTACGAACTGAACCCGGAGCACCGCCCCAGCCTGGCGGAGCCAATTGTGGCGGCCGTCCGGGAGGTCTGCCCGGTCGACGGTGCGGCGGTCATCGATGGCCGACCGGCGTCTGGTGGAATCATCCGGCCGGACGTCGACCCCGCGAAGCGCGAGCTCTGGCCGGAAGCGATCTATCTGCGGGTCCATCACACGCGCCTCGGCTATACGCTCGTGACGCCGTCGGCGTTGCCGCTGGCACAACGCACGGCAGCCCAAATGGCTGCGGTCGGCGCCGCCCGCCGCGAGTTTCTTGCCTCCCGTTGAGTCCCACGCCGCGGCCCGGGGGCGGGGCTTTTTCCGCGGCGGGCCAATTTCCCGCTTGCGCCGCCAGTGGAAACCCGGGAAAGATTGCCTTTCCCCTTCTGCACTCCTGCACCGGGGACCTACGCCAGTCACGCCCATCAAGCCTGCATGCACAGCTTCTCCGAGCAATGTCTCGACATGGCACGTTCCATGTTGGGGCAGAATTTATACTCGATAAACCCCGACGGCACCGTCACCCCTGTTTCCGGCGAGCATCCCCGCCCCGACGAGCCCGGGCACGCTGCGTTTGCAATCGGAGAATTCCACCGCGCCACTGGCGAAACGACCCTCAAGGGGTTTGATCTCATCGACTTGGTCGCGCGCTGTGTAACGGCGCAGGTCTTCACCGAGCCGCCGGCTGAGAACGGCCTCGCCTATGCCGCCCTCGGTCTCCTCTGCTTTGGGCCGTCCAAGGAGCGCAATCCCGTCTGGGAGCGGCTGGTCGACGAGACCCGGCAGCGCGTGGACCGGATGTTGCTCCACCGCAGCGACTACGACAATCACTGGCAGGCCTTCAATATCGCCAAGGCCGTCTGCCGGTTCAGTTTCGGCCTGTCCAAGAAGGATGAGACCAGCCGGCTGATCGAGCGGATGGTGGATCGCATCAACCACACGAGCTCCACCGGCTTTTTCGACGACGCTTCGTCGGGGTTTGGCGGCAATTTCAACCTCTACGGAGTGTTGACGTTCGTGTTCATTCGCTCGGCGCTGCAGCTCCACTCCAATCCGGGCGTACGTGAACGCAAGCTGCCCACCCTGCGCACCTACGCGGAGAAATACATCCGCATGATGCCGGACCTGGTGCGCAACGACGGTCTCGGCTGGGCGTACGGACGCGCGGCCGGCGCCTACGGGCAAATGCATTGCATCAGCCTGATCCTGCAGGGGCTGCGCGACGGCTGGATCGCGGACGAACAGAAGCCGCGGTATTTCGACCTGCTCCGGCGCCTTTTCTTCTTCTTCTTCCAGACCTAACTCGACCAGGAGCACGGCTACCTCGTGGTGCGAGACGACGAACGCACGGCCTACCAGACGCACACGACCCGGATGGCGAACTTTGACGGCGCCCGATACCTCAGCCAGTGGGCGCGCCTCGGCAAGACCGCCCAGATGCCCGAAGGGCAGCCGCGCCTCGATCCGCCGCGGACGACGGGCCGATTTGTCATCTACGACAAGTCGAACCGCAAGGAGCAGGGGCTGTTTCTTTATCGCGACGCCGAGAG
>JBJKRV010000280.1:0-5409 GCA_046704465.1 Opitutaceae bacterium
GGGCCATCCTGCCGGCGGACGTCTGGGGCGACGGCGAACCGGAGGGAGTGCGCCGCCGGGCCGCGAAGAAACTGATGCTGACCGCCAAGGCGGCCCGGAATTTCTTCGATGCCCAGCCCGGCCGCAACGCCGGCAATCAGGCGCCCGTGGTGGTGAACGGCTTCACGGGCTCGAGCATCTGGCACACCCTGTACGCCTTTCCGCCCACCGGGCAGGACGTCTGGGAGCAGGGCTTCCGCGACTTCGCGCGCCGGTTCGGCCCGATCCTCGACGCGTTCGAGCGGGTGAACGCCAATTTCGCCCTCGAGGTGCATCCGACCGAGATCGCCTTCGACATCGCCACGGCCGAGCGGGCGGTGGCGGCGGTGAACGGGCACCGGCGTTTCGGGTTCAACTACGATCCTTCCCATCTCGGATACCAGGGCGTCGATTATGTGAAGTTCATCCGCCGGTTCGGCAGCCGCTTCTTCCACGCCCACGTGAAGGATGCGTGGTGGGGGCACGGCCACGGCACGGTCGGGGTTTTTGGCGGCGATACCACCTTCGGCGACCCGCGGCGCCAGTGGGACTTTCGGTCCCCGGGACACGGCGACATCCGGTTCGAGGACATCATCGTGGCCCTGAACGACGTCGGTTACATCGGGCCTCTTTCCGTCGAATGGGAGGACATCCGCATGGACCGCGTGCACGGCGCCACCGAGGCGGCCGCGTTCGTGCGTCGCATCGATTTTCCCGGCAACGTCACCGCCTTCGACGCCGCCTTTAAGGAGAAACGGTGACTGCCGTCCACCCCCACACCGAGCCCGGGATCAGGTCGGCCCTGTGGCGGTAGTTCGTAGTTCGCAATTGGTCATTGGCGATTCGTCCCGTCGCCAGGGCCGGAACGACAGCGGAGCAGCGCCACTTTCGCCCTCACCCCCACTTTCACTCCTCCCATGACTCGAAAACTCCGCTTTGGAATGATCGGCGGCGGCCGCGGCGCATTCATCGGCCCGGTGCACCGCATCGCAGCCATTATGGACGGCCGGGCCGAACTCGTGGCCGGCGCCTTTTCCAGCGACGCCTCGCGCTCCCGCGCCTCGGGAGCCGATCTCGGTCTCGATCCCGCGCGCGTTTACGGCAGCTACACCGACATGGTGCGTGCGGAAGCGCGCCAGCCGGCCGACCGCCGACTCGACTTCGTGATCATCGTCACGCCGAACCACGAGCATTTTCGTCCGGCCCGGCTGTGTCTCGAAGCCGGGTTCAACGTCGTCCTCGACAAACCCGCCACTTTCAACCTCGCGGAGGCGCGACGGCTGCGCGCGATCGTGCGGCGGACCGGCAAGGTCTTCGTGCTGACGCACAGCTATACCGGCAACGCGATGGTCAAACAGGCGCGCGACCTGGTGCGTTCCGGTGCGCTCGGCGTCATCCGCAAGATCGTGGCCGAATATTCCCAGGGCTGGCTCAGCTCCCGCCTGGAAGCGACCGGCCAGAAGCAGGCCGCCTGGCGCACCGATCCTCGGCGCAGCGGGGCGGCCGGATGCATCGGCGACATCGGCATCCACGCGGAGAACCTGGCCCGCTACATCACGGGCCTTCCGATCGAGGCGCTGTGCGCCGAGCTCACGAGCTTTGTGCCGGGCCGGAAACTGGACGACGACGGCAACATCCTGCTGCGCTTCAAGGGCGGCGCGCGCGGCCTGCTCCACGCCTCCCAGATCTGCGTCGGCGACGAGAACGACCTCAACATCCGTGTCTACGGCACCAGGGCCGCGTTGGAGTGGCACCAGGAACAGCCCAACGAGCTCATCGTCAAAAATCCCGACCAGCCGCGCCGGGTCCTCCGCCGCGGCAACGGCTACGTATCCGCGGCGGCCCGCCGGTGCACCCGCATTCCGGCCGGTCATCCCGAGGGTTACCTGGAGGCTTTCGGCAACATCTACCGCGAGGCGTTCCGGGCCATCGCCGCCGAGGTCGCGGGTCGGCCGCTGCCGCGGGATCTCGATCTTCCGTCGATCGACGACGGCGTCATCGGCATGGCCTTCATCGAGACCGCCGTGAAGAGCGCCCGCCGCGGCGCCCGCTGGGTCAGGTTCCCGCCGGTTTAGGCGGATCAGCCGGCTCGACGCGAACCGGCACGCGCCGGTCGGAGAACTCGTTCGTCAGCCGCTGTCCCGCCCGCACCGACGCCCCGCGGGGAACCGGCCGTCCCTGTTCGTCGCGCACGATCACGAATCCGCGATGGAGGACGGACGCGGGGCTCGCCGACTGGAGTCGCTTCCACAGCGCGAGCAGCCGGTGCGATTCGAGGCGGATCCGGGGCTCGGGGGTGCAGGCCTGGAACCGCCCGGACACCACCGCGAGTCGGTGGCGATGGCGCTGCACGCCGGTCCGGACTGCAGCCCCCAGGCGGTTGGCCAGGTCGTCGAGGCGCAATTGTCCCTGCTCCACGAACGCCTGCGGTGAGAGCAGGCGGAGACGGCTGCGGGCGTGGTCGAGGCCGGCGCGGGCGCGTTCAAGCGCCTCCGTCATCACGGCGTCCATCGCCTCGCCCGCCCGGCGGGCACGCTCCACGGCGTCGAGAAAACTGCTGGAGATCAGTTCGGCCGCGGCGCTGGGCGTCTCCGCCCGCGCGTCGGCGGCAAAGTCGCACAGGGTGAAATCGATCTCATGGCCCACCGCCGAGATGACCGGCACCGGGCAGGTCGCGACCGCCCGCACCAGCGGCTCCTCGTTGAACGCCCAAAGGTCCTCCAGGCTGCCGCCGCCCCGCCCGATCACCAGCAGATCGAAGAACGGAGCCGCCTCCCGGCGGCCGGCCCCGACTTCGCGCCTTCGGGCGCCGCCATGCGCGTCGCGGCCGAGCTGCCCGGCGAGTTCCAGCATCCCCACCATCTCTGCCGCGGCGCCCTCTCCCTGCACCTTCGCGGGCAGCACCACGAGCCGGCCGCGCCACCCGCGCCGCTGCAGAATCCGGATGAAATCCTGCAGGGCCGCCCCGGTGGGCGAGGTGATGATGCCCACGGTGGCGGGCATCGGCGGTATGGGCTTCTTGCGCTCGGGGGCAAACAGACCCTCGGCGGCCAGCTGCTGCTTCAGCCGTTCGAACTCCTGCTGCAGTCGCCCCACCCCGTCCTCCATCATGGCGCGGACGATGAGCTGGTACTGCCCCCGCTGCTCGTAGACGCCGATCTGCCCATAGGCGAGGATCTGTCGTCCGTCGCGCAACGCGATCGACTGCCGGGCCGCGTCCCCCCGGAACAAAACGCACGCCAGCTGGGCGCTTCCGTCCTTGAGCGAGAAATAGACGTGCCCGCTGGCCTGGCTGCGAAGGTTCGACACTTCGCCGCGCACCCAGCACGGCGGCAGCCCGCCCTCCAGCAACGCCTTCACCCGCCGCGTCAGGTCCGTGACCGACCAGATCCGGTCGTCGGTGCGCGAAAAGAGCGAATTCCTGTCGGCAGCCATGGGCACCACTCAAGCAGAGTCGTCCCCCTGCCGTCAAAGCCCGGCGTTGCCCGCCGCGTCAACCGATCCGCCGTTCGCGCCGCTGGCGGAGATGCTTCCGGACGAGATGGACCACGAGCACGCCCGCAATGACCAGGCTCACGCCCATGACCGCCGCGCCACCTTTGCCGTGGATGAGCGCCGAGCCGAAAACCACAAAGCCGACCGCGTAGACCATCGCGATCGCCCAGGAAATCCACAGGTACGTGAAGAATGCCACGTTGCCCAACCCCAGCAGGTAGCTCTGGACAAAGAAAGGCGGACCCGGGGTGACGCGCACCAGCAAAGTCACCTCAAACTGCTCCTCTTCATCGAATTGCGGTATCCGATAGCCCATGCGAGTGACCATCCGTTCCACCCATGGCCGGACTCCGAACCGGGCCAGCCAGTAGGTCAGCGCGATGTTTATCCCGATGGCGGCCGCGTAGGCAGCGAGGACTCCGGGGATGCCCAACTGCTCGCTGAAAGCCGGGCCGGCGGACAGGGCGAAGAACATCAACGGCGCTCCAAAGGCGGGCAGAATCGCCATGGCGGCGAAGAAGGCCCATGGACCCGCATCGCGGATGACCGTCAGGGCCTGCATGACCCAGGCACCGAGGTCCACGCCGTGTAGCACCAGCACCCCCGCGACCAGAACGACGACGGCCAGAATCACGAGCTTGGCGATCAGCCCTTTCTTCGGCGCGGGTTTCTCCTCCGGCATCGTGGCAAAATGCCGGTCGTGGACCGGCAGCGTCAAGGCCGCACGTACCGGCCAGACCCGCCTTGCCCCCCGCCGTGCAAACGCTTGTGATGCCTTCCGCATCGATGACCGTCACCCGCCCCGGCCAACTCTCGCCGTGGATGCTGGCCTGCCTCGGCTGGCTGGCATTGGCGGTTTTCGCCGCGCTCTCGCTCTGCACCGACGCGGCGACGCGCTTCTACCAATGGCCCTGGTTCCTCTACTGGCAGGTGCTGCTGGTCATACCGCCGGCGCTGCTGCTGGTCCGCCTGTTCCGGGCCCGGGATGGAGTGGCGCGCTTCGGCGGCTGGCTGGACGCCGGTCTGGTGTTATTCGTCGCCGCCGACCTCGTCTCGGCCCTGCTCAGTCCCTTCGTCCACCAGAGTCTGAACGCCGCCCTGGTTCCCATCGCGGCGATATGCCTTGCTTACGCGACGCTGGACTGGCTGCAACGCGACGGGTCGCGGATCGCCTTGCTTGACCGGATTCTTGGCGCCGGGATGGCGGCCTTCGTGCTCGTGAGCCTGGGCCTCTGGCTCATGAAGGACGTCGGCCCGTTCTGGTCCGAGCATCGGACACTGATCGGTGCGCTCGCCATCCCGAATCTCGAGCCGCTGGGACACCACGTGTACACGGCGGGCGCGGCGGTGCTTTGCCTTCCGTGGCTGGCCGCCCTGGCGTTGACGACGCCCCGCCCGGAGCGCGCGATCTGGGGCACCATCGCCGTGCTGGCATTTGTCGACGTGGCGACCACCTCCAGTCGGGCCGGGGTCGCCGCCGTCGCGGTCATGCTGGTGGCGGCCGGCGCGCTGCGCCTGCATCGCGTCCCGGTCAGCCGTTCCCGGAAGATCCTGCTCGCGGCCGCGACCGTGCTCTTCGTCGGTTTCCTCGCGATCCGGGATCCGCGCACGCGCACCCTGCTGTTGCACGGCCACTGGAGCCGGATCGGAGCCGAAAGCAACCAGCAGCGGCAGGCCATGCTTGAAGCGGGGTGGTTGATGGGCCGCGACCGGCCGCTGACCGGGTACGGTCCCGGGACCGTTGCGCTGGTTTATCCGCACTACCGGGCCCGGCTTCCGGGCGGAGTCGAGGACGTTCTCCAACTGCACGACACTCCGGTGCAATGTTGGGCGGAGCTGGGCGTGTCCGGCCTGCTGGCCGGGCTCCTCGTCCTGGCGGGCATCACCGGTCTGGCC
>JBJKRV010000281.1:0-13144 GCA_046704465.1 Opitutaceae bacterium
CTCTCAAACACTCCCAATACGGTGCTCCCGTTGATAAGCACAAACTTCCCATCATCCTTCAGAAGAGAAGGGAGATTCTGTTGGTATGTAGCCAGTTCTGCTTTGAGTTCGTCCGCCATTTTCGGGAGAGATTCTACTCTTTTCGGCCAATCATGCAAGGCCGTGCTTTGTGGCTATCTCCTAGCCTGCCAGCTGAGGGGCGGCCAAGCCTCGATCGGAGGCTCGGGCGGGGTCATGGCTCGGGCGGGGTCATGGCTCGGGCGGGGTCAGGTAGCATGAAAAGCGGCTGAGGAAGAAGCACGCGTGCTTATGCTCGGCCGCGCAATGCTCTACACTGGAATCGACTATCACAAGAGATACTCCGTGGTGTCCACGCAGGACGCCACCGGCGCTCGCATCTGCGAGGCCCGCATCGAGGAGAACGAGCCGGCTGCCTTCGCCGCCTACTTTCAAGGCTTGCCCGAGCGCAGCCGCGTGGTGGTGGAAGCGTGCTGGAACTGGGGCTGGCTCTACGACGAACTCGGCGAGATCGAGGACGTCGCGGAGGTGGTGCTGGCGCACCCGTTCAAGACGCGCCTGATTGCCGATGCGCAGATCAAGACCGACCGGCTCGACGCCCGCGCCCTGGCGACGCTGTTGCGCGGCAATCTCGTCGCGACCGTGCATGCGCCCACGCCAGCCAACCGCGCGCGCAAGCACGTCATCCGCCAGCGGCTGTTCCTGGTGCGCCTGCGCACGATGGTCCGCAACCGCGTGCACACGGTCGTTGCGCGCCAGCGCCATCTCGCGTGCCCCGTGTTCAGCGACCCGTTCGGGAAAAAAGGCCTGCATTGGCTGCGCACCGTCACGCTGCCCGCGCCGGACGACACGCTCCTCCGGCAGGATCTCGTCACGCTCGAGCAACTCGGCACGATCATCAAGGAACTCGAGACGCAGATCACCGCGGCCAACGGCGAGGACGAAGCCGCCCGGCGCCTGCAGACGCTGCCCGGCGTCGGCCCGATTCTCGCCGCGGTGATGGCGGCGGAGATCGATGGCGTGGCGCGCTTCTCCAGGCCGGATAAACTCTGCTGTTATGCCGGCCTGGTGCCGACCACCCACAGTTCCGGCGGCAAGACCGCGCACGGCCGGATGCTGCCCTACAGCAATCGCTGGTTGAAGTGGGCCTTTGTCGAGGCCGCGTGGGTGGCGGTCGGCTGCTCGCCCTACTTCGGCACGATCTATCGTCGGCATCGCGCCCGCGGCAAGAAGGCCAACACGGCCATCACCATCATCGCGCGACGGATGTGCACCATTGCCTGGCACCTGTTGCACGACGGGCGTGACTTCGCCCCGAATCCGCCCAAACTGCCTTTGTCCCCGGTTGCTCCGCGTTAAGACTGACGAGCCCTTCGGGGCTGCGTCTTGGGTCAGTGTGGAGAGCCGGGGATCTGATTTACTACTATGTGTGCCAGGGCCTGACGGGCCCGCCACTGAGAGAATGGTGATCCCGCATCTTCGCGCTTTGACTCCTGGGTCCGACTCGCGCTCCGCGACTCGTCGGCCCCACGTTCTTTTTCCTCCTTGACCGCAAGTTTTCAGAGAATGGCTTGACTGTTGACAGGCTCAAGCCCCCTGGAATGCCGCGCGACAACGGAGTGGAATTTCATCGCCGGCGCCCGACTTGGCGAGTGGGCCGATCTCCCGGACAACGCGCCCCGTCGTCCTTAATCATCGAAGGCTGGGCCGATGGCCTTGGCTCACTCCATCGTGGGTCCGGCTGCGTCGAGCTGGCGGGAAAGGCGATTGACTCGTCCCGCAGGCGCGGGACTCAGGGTTGCCCCCCGAACCTTTGCAGGCGCGAAGGTTTGCCTTATCCCTCTCTCGTCGCTGCGCTCCGGCCCGCTTCGCGGGAACGCCATTTCAGTCGCTTTGCGCCTGAACTGGCGGAGAGAGGGGGATTCGAACCCCCGGATGGGTTTAACCCCATCAACGGTTTAGCAAACCGCTGCCTTAAGCCACTCGGCCATCTCTCCGAAAACCGGCATTGAACCGATAGGGCGGCGGAAAGGGAGTGCAAGGCTCTTTTGCTCGCCGCGGGCCGCTGGCGGCGGCGTGCTCAGCCTTCGTCGTCGATGCGACGGTCGCACTGGTCGCGGCATTCGGCGATGACGCGCAACCAGATCTCCCGCAGGTCGAACAGCCGCACCACCGCGTCCTCCCGCCAGGCGGCGAAATGACGCCGGGCGCCGCGATCATTGATCAGCGCCAGGGTGCGGTTCAGTTCGTGCAGGGCCCGTTTGAAGAGGCTGACCGACATGGCGTAGTCGCCCAGGTCCAGCGCCTGCGCCCCGAGCACGGCGTGCTCCTCGCCCCGGTACAGGCTGGCCAGGACGGAGACCGCCACCGGCTGCGACACCAGCGCACTGTCCATTGCCAGGCGTTCCCAGCCGCGCTTCAGGCTCAGGTAGATCGCCCGGGTGGCGATGTAGACGGGGCTCTTGTGCAGCGTGTAGGGTTCAGGCGGAAGATTGGAGTCGGCGTCCGCGGCCGAAGGCCCGGCCTCGCTCTCCGGACTGTCGCCCGACGGACCGTTCTCGGCGGCCCACTGGTCGGTGTCCCAGCCCATCAGGTGGGCGACCTCGTCGATGCGGTTGGGATGGCCCTTGAGCGTCTCGTAGTGGGCGAGATAGCGATGGAGCAGGTCGTCCTGACCGCGCAGATAGCGCTCCCAGTCGAACTCGCTCCACGCCAGGTCGCCGCCGCCGTCCCAGTCGTTCTCAAAAAAGCCTTCGGATTCAAAATCGCTCATCGCAGGCGGCCCGTGTTGGTGGAGGCGCAGTGTGGATCGGGAAGGGGGAAAAGCAAATAAAAAGCCGGTTTTACGCCGGGCGGGACCGGCGTTGTGGCCATCACTTCCCCTGCGTCCGCCCCGTCTCGGCGGCGCCCTCTTTCAACCGCTGATCCTCGCTGATTGGCGCTGATGGGGAGATGATCGCAAGGAGGCGCAAGAATCGCAAGCGGGGGTGAACATCTTGTGCTTCTATGGCGATGCATCCCCCTGCGTCTGCCCCGTCTCGGCGGTGCCCTCTTTCAACCGCTGATCCTCGCTGATTGGCGCTGATGGGGATTCCCTCCCGGCGCGCAAGGCTTCTGCCGGGCAGTAGTTCAAGGACCGCAGGCTACCAGACCGGCCTCGGCGCCTTTTGAGCTTTTTTGCGGCTGTCTCTCTCTGCGCCTGTCCCGCCTCGGCGGTGCCCTCTTTCAACCGCTGATCCTCGCTGATTGGCGCTGATGGAAATTCGTCACCAAGGATCGCCAGGTCGCCGGCGGGCACCGATCTCTGGTGATTCCTGTTTGGCCGTCGCTTCCTCGGCGGTGGTCCCGCCTCTGCGGCGCAGGAGGTTGGCCACGAAGGAGCGCAAGGTTCGCAGAAGGAATCCAGCTGTTGCGGTCGTTGGGCCCGAGGTGGCCGTTGAAGCCGCAGTGGTGCGAATTTTGCGGATTGCTGCACGCGGCGCCGCCGCCAATGTTCGAAACTGCCGGCCATGCGCGAGGTACATCACGAGACGGTTCATTTCTCCGGACGGGTGCAGGGCGTCGGTTTCCGTTTCACGGCGCTGCAGATCGCGCGGGAGTTCGAGGTGACCGGCTACGTGCAAAATCTGCCCGACGGACGGGTCCGCCTGGAGGCGGAGGGCGCGCCGGACGAGATCAGGGCGTTCGTGGCGGCGATCGAGGAGCGCATGGAGGGATATATCCGGCAGGTGGATCGCATGCAGGACTCCCGTCCGCCGCAATTCGACGGCTTCACCGTCCATTGATCCGACCGTGAAGGCGATCGAAACGATTGAACTCGTCAGGGACTTTGCCGGCGGACCGGCGTGTCGCGGCACCCGCGCGCTCGCCGGGGTCAGCCTGGAGGTGGCTGCGGGCGAGGTGGTGGGCCTGCTCGGGCCCAACGGTTCGGGAAAAAGCACGCTGCTCAAGATCCTGGCGGGCCTGCTGGCGCCGACGGCGGGCCGGTGCCGGGTGTTCGGCGGGGACCCGGCGGGTTTCGCGGTCCGCCGCCGCATCGGTTTTTTGCCCGAGGCGCCGGGATTTCCGCCGTACCTGACCGGCCGCGGAGTCGTGCGCTACCATGCGCGATTGAGCGGCGTGCCGCGCGCCGACGTCAATGCGCGGTGTGCGCGGATGCTCGACGAGGTCGGGCTGACGGAAATGGCGGACCGCCGCGTCGGCGCCTACTCGCGCGGCTGGCGGCAGCGCCTCGGTCTGGCCCTGGCGTTGGTCCACGACCCGGCGGTGGTGCTTCTCGACGAACCCCTGGCCGGCCTCGATCCCGGAATCGTCCTCGACATCGGGCGGCTGCTGCGCCGGCTGAAGGACCGCGGCTGCACGATTGTGCTCAGCTCCCACCTGCTGCCGCGGGTGGCGGCGCTGTGCGACCGGGTGGCTCTGCTCGATCGGGGCCGCGTGGTCCGGACGGGGTCGGTGGACGCAATCACGCGGGGACCCGGACCGTCCGCGTTGCGTGTCGAAGGATTTCCCGAGGCAGCCGAGGCGGAGCTGGCGCAGTGGTTGAGCGGACGCGGCGCCCGTCTGCTCGGGATCGAGCCGTCGCGCCGGAGCCTGGAGGAGGTCTACCTGGCCTCCGTCGAAACCGGGGAAGGGAAGCGATGAACCGGACGGGTTCGTGGCCGGCGCGCGTCGCCCTGATCGCCGGGCAGACTTTCAACGAGGCGATGCATCAACGCCTTCTTCCGCTGCTGTTGGCGCTGGCGGTGCTGCTGGCCGGGGCGGCCTACGGCCTGCGCATCCTGAGTTTCGGCGAGACCGAGGCCAGGTTTCTCACGGATGCCGGCCTGGGCGCCCAGGCGTTCTTCGGCGCCATCCTGGCGGTGGTGGCCACGCCGCAGCTTTTCTTTGCCGAGCTGGATCGGCGGTCCGCCCTCCAGGTGCTGTCACGGCCGGTGCGGAGGAGCGAGTTCGTGCTCGGCAAGCTCAGCGGCGTGATGCTGGTGCTGGCGGCGTTCTGCGCGGTCACCACCGCGCTCACGCTGGCCTTGCTGGCCTGGCATGGGCTCACCGGCGGGATGGAGGCGAATTCCGTTGCATCGTCGTCGGCGTATCTCGGCGTGATCGGGTGCGGCGTGGCCCAATGGCTGAAGCTTGGCGTCCTGGCGGCCGTGACGCTCTTGGTGGCCAGCTACGCCGGAGGCAGTCTGTTCGCGACCTTGGCGGGCTTCCTGGTGCTCGTGGCGGGCGAGTTGCAGCACGTGGCCCGCGATTACTATGCCATGCTGGCGTCGCCCTTCGCCCGCGGGGCCGCGGGGATTTTTTCCCTGGTCGTTCCAGACTTCCGCCTCTTCGCGCTGACCGACGGGGCGATGGGAGGCGGTGCCGTGCCGCTCGATCTGCTGCCCGGGCTGGCCCTGTATGCTGCCGCCTACACCGCCGCGTTCGGGTTGCTGGCGGCCTGGTGCTTTCACCGACGTGACCTCTGACGCAAAAGTCGGCGTTCTTGCGCTCGGGAGCTTGCTGCTGGCGGGGTTTGCCTTGCAGCCGCTGGCGCGGAGCCTGGACCGGGCCGAATGCCGTCCCGCTCGTGCGACCGCGGAGGTCGGAACAGCGCTAGCCGGCCAGGCGGGCGTGGCCGTGTGGGGCGAACTTCGCGGCCTGATCGCGGATGGACTTTGGCTCCGGACCTATGCGGCGTGGTCGAGGCAGGATTTGTCCGCCACCCGGCGCTGGATCCGTCTGGTGACCACCGTCGATGACCGGCCCGTCTATTTCTGGGTCAACGGAGCGCGCATGCTGGCCTATGACCTGCCGCACTGGCGGCTCGCCGCCGATCTCGGCGATGGACACGGCGCGGCGCGTGACGCGCGGCAGGTCGTCGAAGAACAGGCCGCGGAGGCCATCGATTACCTGTCGGCGGCGCTCCGATGCCACCCGGACTCGGCCGCCGTGTGCGTCGAGATGGCCAATATCCACCTGGGTCTGAGAAAGGATGCAGCAGCCGCGGCGCGGTGGTACCGGCGTGCCGCTGAGTCGACAAACGCGCCTCACTTTGCTGCTCGGATGTATGCGGAGATGCTCTGCCGCATGGGGCGATATCGAGAGGCGCACGCCTGGCTTTGTGAACTCCATCCGAGGCTTTCGGCGGCGGACGCGGACGCGATGCCCGACGTGATCTTGATGCGCATCAGGAGGTTGGAAGATTTGCTGGCTTTGCCCGATGCGGAGCGATACTCACCGCAGCCACAGCGCGATGCACGCGCAGCCGACGCAAAGATGGATTGACTGCCAACCGTCGTTCGCGCCTAAAGATTGTTATCACCAGTAAACTACTAAAGATATGCCAGATTTGCCGGAAAACATCCATCCAGTCTTCGACGCCGTCATCCCGCGCCGCGAAAAAGAGGCGCGGCTGAACCAGACGGCGCGGGTCATCTGGCTTTTCGGTTTGTCCGGAGCGGGGAAGAGCACGCTGGCCAGCGCCCTGGACCGCCGCCTGGCGGACGACGGGTTTGTGAACCACCTGCTGGATGGCGACAACGTGCGCACCGGGCTGAACCGCGACCTCGGTTTCGACGACGCCGGCCGGGCCGAGAACATCCGCCGGGTCGCCGAGGTGTCGCGGCTGTTCGTCGATGCGGGCGTGATAGTCATCAGCGCCTTCATCACGCCGACGCGGGCCTTGCGCGAGCTGGCGCGGGGGATCGTGGGCGCGGCGGATTTCTCGGAGGTGTATGTGGAGGCGTCGTGGGAGACCTGCCGGCGGCGCGATCCCAAGGGGCTGTACGCCCGCGCGCACTCCGGCGAGGTGGCGCAATTCACCGGCCGCGATTCACCCTTTGAGCCGCCGGAGCGGGCGGATCTGGTCGTCAGCACGGACGCCCTGTCGGTGCCGGAGGCGTTGGAACGAATCTGGCAGCACGTGCGTCCGAAGCTGCGCGCCGCCGGGTGAGAGCCTCCGCCGCCCGCCTCCCGATGCAACCGACCGTCCGATGAGTTCCTACAACCTCACCCATCTCGACCAGCTCGAGCACGAAGCGGTGTTTGTCCTGCGCGAAGTGGCCGCCCAGTTCGAGCGGCCGGTCCTGCTTTTCTCCGGCGGCAAGGATTCCATCGTGCTGGTGCGCCTGGCGCAGAAGGCCTTCTGGCCGGGCAAAATCCCGTTTCCGCTCCTGCACATCGACACGGGCCACAATTTCACGGAGACCCTCGAATTCCGCGACGCCCTCGTGGCGCGCACCGGCGTGCGGCTGGTGGTGCGGAAGGTCGAGGACTCGATCCGGGCCGGGCGCGCGGCGGAGGAGAAGGGCCCCAACCCGAGCCGCAATGCGCTGCAGACCGTCACCCTGCTGGACGCGCTCGCGGAGTTGGCGTGCGACGCCGCCGTCGGCGGGGCGCGGCGCGACGAGGAGAAGGCCCGGGCCAAGGAGCGGTTCTTCTCCCATCGCGACGAATTCGGCCAGTGGGACCCGAAGAACCAGCGCCCCGAGCTGTGGAACCTGTTCAACGGCCGGCGCCACCAGGGAGAGCATTTTCGGGTCTTTCCCTTGAGCAACTGGACGGAACTCGACGACTGGCAGTACATCGCGACGGAGAAGCTGGAGATTCCGGTGATCTATTTTTCCCACGAGCGCGAGGTGGTCGACCGCGGCGGCGTGCTGCTGGCGCGATCGCCCTTTGTGAACCTGGTCAAGGGCGAGCGCTGGGAGACCCGGCGGGTGCGGTTCCGGACGGTCGGCGACATGACCTGCACCGGCGCGGTGGAGTCGCCGGCCGGCACGCTGGAGGCGATCATCCAGGAGGTGGCCGCGGCGCGCGTGACCGAGCGCGGCGGGCGCGCCGACGACCGGCGGTCGGAGGCGGCGATGGAGGACCGGAAGAAGGCCGGATATTTTTGAGCCATGACGGATGCACGACCCAACAGGACGGCGCGCCCCGCCGCGGTCCGGAGCCCCGGCAAATCACGGTGAGCGAGACGAACCCTCCATCCATGGGCCTGCTGCGGTTCACGACCGCGGGCAGCGTCGACGACGGCAAGAGCACCCTGATCGGGCGGCTCCTGTACGATACCAAGGCCATCTTCGAGGACCAGCTGGCGGCGATCGAGCGCGCGACGGAGCAGCGGGGCGAGGAGAATCTGAACCTGGCCCTGTTGACCGACGGCCTGCGGGCCGAGCGCGAGCAGGGGATCACGATCGACGTGGCCTACCGCTACTTCGCCACGCCCCGCCGCAAGTTCATCATCGCCGATACGCCCGGCCACATCCAGTACACGCGCAACATGGTCACCGGCGCCTCGACGGCGAACCTGGCGCTGATGCTGGTGGACGCCCGCAAGGGCATCGTCGAGCAGACGCACCGGCACGCGTTCATCGCCTCGCTGCTGCGCATTCCCCACCTGGTGGTCTGCGTGAACAAGATGGACCTGGTCGATTTCAGCGAGGAGGTGTTCAACGAGATCGTGTCCGGCTTTTCGGCCTTCGCCTCCCGCCTGGACGTGGCGGACGTGAAATTCATCCCCGTCTGCGCCCTCCACGGCGACAACGTGGTCGAGTCGTCGGCCCGGATGCCGTGGTACCGGGGCAGCCCGCTGCTCTACACGCTCGAGACGGCGTACATCGGCAGCGACACGAACCATGTCGATCCGCGGTTCTCGGTCCAATGGGTCATCCGGCCGAATTCGAATTCCCATCACGACTTCCGCGGCCTGGCCGGGCGCGTGGTCGGCGGGGTGTTCAAGCCGGGCGACGAGGTCGTGGCGCTGCCGTCGGGACTGACGACGCGCATTCGCGAGCTCTACAGCCTGGGACAGCCGGTGGCCGAGGCGTTTTCGCCGATGAACGCGGTGATGACCTTGACGGACGAGATCGACATCAGCCGCGGTGACGTGCTGGCCAAGCCGCACAATGTGCCGCAGACCGGCCGCGACCTCGAGGTGATGCTCTGCTGGTTCTCCGGCACGAAGCTGCAGCCGGGCGGCCGCTACGTCCTCCGCCACCTGAGCCGCGAGGTGCGATGCGTGATTCGCGAGGTGCGGTACAAGGTCAACATCAACACGCTCCACAAGCTGGAGGACGACCGGGAGATCGGGATGAACGACGTCGGGCGGGTGCAGTTGCGGCTGGCGCAGCCGGTGTTCTTCGACGGCTACAAGCGCAACCGCGCCACGGGGAGCCTCATCCTGATCGACGAATTCACGAACAACACGGTGGCGGCCGGGATGATCATGGAGGCAGCCGGGCCGGCACCGGCGGAGGCGGAGTACGTCGACATGGGCGGACTCTGAGCCGGGCGCTATCCGCTTGTCTGGGCCGAGTCCGTTCCTAACTTGGAGCCGTGCCGAACGAATCGCGAGGAAACCCGTGGCTGGCGGCGGCGCGTCCCCGGACGCTGCCGGCGGCGGTGGCGCCGGTGTTGGTCGGCACCGCGCTCGCCTGGCGGGCGGGCGCCTTTGATGCGCGGGCGGCGGCCGTCTGCCTGGCGTTCGCGCTGCTCATCCAGATCGGCGCCAACTTCGCCAACGACTACTACGACCACCGGCACGGCGCGGACAACGCCGACCGGGTCGGCCCGCGGCGTGCGGTGGCGTCCGGCCTCGTGACGCCGGCGGCGATGCGGCGGGCGATGTGGCTGGTGTTCGGACTCGCGTTCGTCCTCGGGCTGACGCTGGTGGCGTGGGGCGGGTGGTGGCTGGTGGTCGTCGGCGTCCTCTGCATCGCAAGCGGGATCGCCTACACCGGCGGTCCTTGGCCGCTCGGGTACTACGGCCTGGGCGATCTTTTTGTCTTCATCTTCTTCGGCCTCGTGGCCGTTTGCGCCACGTTCTACGTGCAGGCCGGAACGCTCAGCCGGGAGGCGGTGCTGGCGGCGGTGGCCGTCGGCCTGCTGACGGTGAATATTCTGGTGGTCAACAACTACCGGGACGAGGAGACGGATCGCCGGGCCGGGAAGCACACGTTGGTCGTCCGGTGGGGGCGGGGCTTCGCGCGCGGCCAGTTTGCGGCGGCGCACCTCGTGGCCTGCGCCATCGTCATCGTCCTCGCGCTCGAGGGCTTCTACAGCCTGGTCGCGGCGCTGCTGGTGACGCCGATTCTCGCCGCATGCGGGGTGGTGCAATGGCGGGCGTTGCGCGCGGCGCGAACGCCGGCGGAGCTCATCACGCTGCTCGGCTGGTGCGGGGCCTACGTCGCCACCTACGCCGTGACGCTTTCGGTGCTGATCGTGGCCGGATGAGACCGCCGCGCAAATCGACGTGACGTCACCGGTGGCGCCCGGCCTCGGGGCGGGCCGCCGGCGTGCGCATAAAACCGCGCGGACGAAACCGCCTCGCTAGAGCTTGGCGCTGAGCTTCGCCTTGAGCGAGGCCTTGTCCATCATGCCGACGATCTGTTCGACGAGCTGGCTGCCCTTGAACAGGAGCATCGTCGGGATGGCCCGGATGCCGTACTGGGCCGCGACCTCGCCGTGATCGTCCACGTTCAGCTTGCAGATGGTGAGCTTGCCGTCCATCTCGCCGGCCAGCTCCTCCAGGATCGGAGCGATCATTTTGCACGGGCCGCACCAGGGAGCCCAGAAATCGACGAGGACGGGCGTCGCGGATTGGGCGATCGTGTCCTTGAAATTGGCGGAGGTCAGATGGGCGATTTTGTCAGACATGGGAGGACAATTGGGTTGGGGCCGCCGGACGGGCGCGGAGGCGTCCACGCCGTCAGCGCGGCGTTGATTGATGGATGATGTCGGCCAGCTCCTTGCTCTCGACTTCTTCGAGCTGCTTGCCGCGCTGCTTCAGTTCTTCGAACGTCTTCACCACGGGTTCCGTCATGCGGTCGTGGGTCTCGGCCGAGCCCCCGACAAGGAGGAACTTCTCGCCGGTGGTGATGCGCTTGTGGCCGTCGGTGTTGTCCAGGCCCACTCCAAGCAGGGCGGCGTGGCGTCGTTTCTTGCGGTGTTTCTTGGCGGGCCTCACGCCGTCACAGTGTGCGCGGACGCCGCTGTTTCAAGTCCGTTCTCCGGAATGCCCTCGCAAAGGATGTCGGCGAAGGCCTCGTCCTGCCGGACGCGCAAACGCTTGAGGCGGACCAGCTCCAGCACCGCCAGGAATGTCGCCACGAGCGTGCGCAGGCTGACGGTTGAGGTGAAGAGGTGGGAAAACACGAAGCGGGGCTCGGTCCGGATCCGGGCGAGAAGCAGCTCCATCTGGTCCGCCACGGTCACATGCTCGTCGTGGATCTCGCCCACGACCAGCTTTTCGGCGAGGCGGCGCAGGACGCCGTTGAAGACGTTCCAGAGCTGGATGCGGTCCGAGGGCGCCAGCGGCCGGTCGCTCCGGGCGGCGAGGGCGGGGACCTGCCGGGCGATGAGCTGGTTGCGCTCCACGGCGAGCGCGTCGAGTTGGGCGGCGGCCTCCTTGAACTTGCGGTATTCGAGCAGCTGGTGCACCAGCTCCCAGCGGGGATCCAGCTCCTCGTCGCCCTCCGACTCGGGACCGGCCGGGCGCTGCTCCCGGGGCAGCAGCATCCGGCTCTTGATCTCCATCAGGGTGGCCGCCATGACGAAAAAGTCGCCCGCGAGATCGAGGTCCAGCTGCTGCATGGCGAACAGCGCGTCCAGATACTGGCGCGTGACCTGTTCGATCGGGATGTCGTAGATGTCCAGCTCGTTCTTGCGGATGAGGAAGAGCAGCAGATCGAGCGGTCCTTCGAAGACCGGCAGCTTCAAACGGTAGTCGGAGTCGGGAGGCACGGTGGAAATAGGGCCGGACACGAGGCCGGACCACGGCCAGATCAAGCGCCGCGCCGGAACGACGCGACAAAAAAACCGTCGGTATCGTGTTGGGCCGGCAGCAGGGTCAGGCCCCGCGGGCCGCCGTCGGCCCCGAACGTGCGGGCGGGCGGCTCGAGCCTGAACCCGGCGCCATCCCGCAGCCATGCCGCCACCACCTCGTCGTTTTCGTGCCGGCTGAGCGAGCAGGTGGCATAGACGAGGCGACCGCCCGGCCGGACCAGCGCGGAATAGCGGGTGAGCAGGTCGAGCTGTCGGGCGGCATGCGCGACGACGTCGCCGGCCGTGGTGCACCACTTGAGGTGCGGCGCGCGCCGCCAGGTGCCGCTGCCGCTGCACGGGGCGTCCACCAGCACGCCGTCGTAGACCGCCTCGACCGGGGGGCGGCTGATGGCCCGGACATTCGGCAGGCCCGCCCGACGGACCCGCAGAGCCAGTTCGTCGAGAACCTGGGCGCGGACATCGTAGGCGTCGACCTGGGCGTCGGGGCCCAGCCGCCGCGCCAGTTGCAGGGTTTTTCCGCCCGCTCCGGCGCAGGCGTCGAGCCAGCGTCCGCCGGCCGGCAGGTCGAGGCTGCCGAGGACGAGTTGGGAACCGAGGTCCTGGACTTCGAACCGCCCCTCGCGAAAGGTCGCCAGCGTGGGCAAATCGGCGTCACCCGAAATTCTCCATGCCTCCGGCCAGATGTCGGCGCGCTCCGCCGTCCAGCCCCGGCCCTTCAGCTCGGCGAGCACCGCGTCCGGCGCGTCGGTCTGCATCCGGATCCAGAGGGGAGTGCGGGTGTGCAGAACCTCCAGGTTCGGCGACGCAAAGGCGGCGGGACAGTGCGGCCGGAACCACTCGGGCAGAAGCCCGCCCTCGACCCCGAGGTGGGCGGCCCGTTCGGCGATGGTCGGCGGCAGCGGCGGCCAGCCGTCCGTGAGGGCGTCGCGGTAGCGCCGCGTGGCCGGCGTGTCCGCCGCCAGCCAGGCCACGGCGCGGCCGGCCTCCGGTTCGGAGCGGTGTTCCAGGGCGTCGACCCACGGGTAGTAGCGCAGCGCCGTGTAGATCAGCTCGCGGTACAGCCGGCGGTCGCGCGAGCCGAAGGAGTGGTCGCGGAGCAACTCCTGGATGCGCAGCGGGAGGGCGTGGTCGGTGTGAAGGTGGGGCGCCAACCTCCGCCAGAGACGCAGGAAGGTCTGCTGCTGGTTGCGGATGATGGAGGGAACGATCACCGGCGGACGCGACTGCACGTTGTCATCGCCGGAGGTCGCGACGGAGGCAATGCCGAAGCGTCCGCCCGCCCGCGCCTCAGAAGCGGATCAGGTCGACGCTGACGCTCACGCCAAAGCCGCTTTCGCGCTGGTTGCCCTGGTACCAGGAC
>JBJKRV010000282.1:0-2590 GCA_046704465.1 Opitutaceae bacterium
ATCCGGGCACCATCTTTTCGCTGACGCTTTTCTCGCTTAATTTCCTCGGCGACGGCCTGCGGGATGCGCTGGATGTAAGGTCGTCCGCGGATTGACCGGGTCGGGGGGCGTGACGCCGGCGCCCCGCCGGCAAGAGCAATCCCGTCCTGATGCAGCCGCGAAGGCTGCGCCACGGGAGCGGTTCGCCCGACGCCCCGGCCGCCGGAAGTTTGGAGTGGAACGACGCGGTTGAATCCGGTTCTATCGGCCGACGCATGCGCCGCTTCCGTCCCTACCTCCCTTACCTGAAGATGGTGCGCGGGCCGCTGATTGTGGCCATCCTGTGCGGGTTCGTCTATGGTGCCAGCAGCGGCGCGGGGCTTCCGGCGCTCGCGAACTACGTCTTTCCGGCGATCTTCAGCAAGCGCGCGGCGGGGCTCTCGACCGGAGCCGTGGCCCTTTACGCCTCCGCCATTCCCCTCGTCTTCCTGTTGCGGGCCGTCAGCGGCTACCTCAACAGCTATTTCATCCAGCTGAGCGGCGTGCGCATCCTCGAGGCACTGCGGATCGACTATTTCAGCAAGCTGCAGGCGCTGCCGCTGTCCTTCCTGCAGCGCGAGGCGACCGGCGACCTGTTGTCCCGCGGCCTGGCCGACACGCAGCAGCTGCAGTACACGCTCACGCAGCTCGCCAACGACGGGCTCAAGCAGCCGATGACGCTGCTCGGGGCGCTGGCCTTCCTCGTTTTCAAGGCGGTGGAAAGCAAGGGCGTGCTCCTGGTGCTCGGTTGCATGGCCATCGTGCCCCTGTCGGTCCTGCCGGTGCGCTATGTCGGCCGCAAGGTGTTGCGCCGCGCCCAGCAGCTGCAGAACCAGCTTGGATCGATCACCGGTATCTTCAGCGAGAACCTGGCGGCGGCGCGCGAGGTGCGCGCCTTCGGGCTCGAACAGCGCGAGACCGACCGCTTTGCCGGGGGCACGCACAAGGTGGTCACCTTTCAGATGAAGATCGCCAAGTACGCGCAGGCGCTCACCCCCGCCATCGAGGTGCTGTCGGCCTTCGGCATCGCGCTCACGCTCATCATCGCCTACGGCACCGGCGTGACCCTCCCGTCCTTCCTGGCCGTGGTCGTCGCCCTCTACATGAGTTACGACCCGGTCAAGAAGCTCGGAGCGCTCAACAACGAGATCCAGCGCGGCACGGCCTCGCTCGAACGCCTCGAGGCGGTGCTCAACGAACCGGTGACGATCCAGGACCCCGCCCAACCAGCGACCGTCGGCCGTCTGCGGGGCGATATCGTCTTTGACCGGGTGACGTTCTCCTACGGCGACAAGCCCGCCCTGAGCGAAGTCTCCGTCCGCATCCCCGCCGGCACGGTCTGCGCCCTGGTCGGCCCGAGCGGCGCGGGCAAGACCACCTTTGCCAACCTCGTCCCCCGCTTCTACGAAGTGAACCAGGGGGCCGTGACGATCGACGGCTTCGACGTGCGCGCCATGCGCCTGGCGGACCTGCGGCGCAACATCGCCGTGGTCTCCCAGGATCCGGTGCTGTTCAACGACACGGTCTACAACAACCTGCTGCTCGGCCGCCCCGAAGCCACGCGCGACGAGGTGATGGCCGCCGCGATCGACGCCCACGCCGACGAATTCGTCCGCACGCTCCCGCAGGGTTACGACACTTTGGTCGGCGAACGGGGCGCGCTGCTTTCGGGCGGCCAGAAACAGCGCGTGGCCGTGGCCCGGGCCTTCCTGCGCCAGGCCCCCGTCCTCATACTCGACGAAGCCACCTCGGCGCTCGATTCCCAGAGCGAGCAGATGATCCAGGAGGCGCTGCACCGCCTGGTGGCCGGCCGGACCGTGATCATCATCGCCCACCGGTTCAGCACCATCCGCGACGCCACGCTGATCCTCGTGTTCGACCAGGGGCGGTTTGTGGCCCAGGGCGATCACGCGCGACTCTACGGCACCAACGCCCTTTACAAGGGTCTGTTCGACCGGCAGCACGCAGGCGTCTCCTGAGGCGTGGTCCGCCCGGTCTTCCGGCTCCGACCCGCGCCGCGGGTCCGGCGGCGGCCGAACGCATCCCGGCCTGGGTGGCGCCGAATCCCGGTTTGCCGCGGCCCGCCCGGCTGTTGCCATGGCGCGAACCAAGTCTTTCACTCCGTTGAGCTTCCCCGAATGTCCGAACTCCGCCCGAACATCCTGGTCATCCGCCGCCGCTACCTCGGGGATCTGGTCCTGCTCGGTCCGCTTCTCCGCAACCTGCGCCGGCACTGGCCGTCCGCCGCGCTCACGGTGCTGGCCGAGGCGGCCTATGTGCCGGTCCTGTCCCTCAACCCCGATGTAACCTCCGCGCTCACGCTGCCGTCGCACGGTTGGGCGGCGTGGCGCGGGTTCCTGCGGCAGGTCCGGGCCGCCCGTTTCACCCACGTGTTCGACCTCGACAATACGGAGAAGACCGCGCTGATCACCTGGTGGACACGCGCCCCCTTTCGAGCGGCGTTGCGCCACAAGTCGCATCCGCGCTTCCGTCGCGGCTACACGCGGATCGTCTACGATCCCCCCGACGAGCACGAGCGACGCTCGATCGACGAATATTACCTGCAGATCCT
>JBJKRV010000283.1:0-9036 GCA_046704465.1 Opitutaceae bacterium
GGCGAAAGGAATCGCGACACGCGCGCGGGACGAAAGTGGGTTGAAGTTGGAGCTGGAGCGGCAAGAGCCCGGTCCTGCGACCGGGAACCGAAAGGTCCGACACCGGTACTGACATTTGCCGGAAAAGCAAACGGACCGGCCTCGCGCAAGACGGGCGGGCTTGAGCCGGCGCGGAGCGCCGGGACACACGACCGACACTGCGCCGATCCGCTCCGGGCGATGGGGGATCCGTGCCAGCGGGCTCAATGCCGCTGGCGGCGCCTGCTGGCACGCGCCGCCGCGAGGAGGGCCAGGCCGAGGGCGAATGGCGCACCCATCGCGCCACCGCCGCCTCCACCGCCCGAGGAACCGCCGCCCGACCCGGAGCCGCCTGACGGGGCGTTGACGGTCAGCACGGCCGTGCTGCTGGTGGCGCTGCCGCCGGCGTTGGAGACCGTGACCGCGTAATTGCCGGCATCGGAGGTCTGCACGCTGCTCAGGCTCAAGGTGGCCCCGGTGGCGCCGCTGATGGCCGAACCGTTGAACGACCATTGATACGTGGGGGCGGGCTGGCCGGAGGCGGTCACCGAAAACTGAACGTTGGTCCCGGCGGTCACCGTCTGGCTCTGCGGCTGGCCGGAGATGGTGGGCGCCACGTAAACGACGACCGCGCGAATGGTGCTGTTGTCGGTGTCGGCCACATAGACCGTGCCCGCGGCGTTCACGGCGACGCCCGTGGGATGATTGAACTGTGCGGCGTCGCCGGAGCCGTCGCCGGCGCCCGGTGTGGCGGTCTTTCCGGCCACCGTGACCACCGCGCCGTTGGCGGTGATTTCCCGGAGCTTGCTGTTGCCCATGTCGGCGATGAACAGGTTGCCGGAGCCGTCGACCGCTAGGCCCGACGGACCGTTGAAGCGCGCATCCGCCCCTAGTCCGTCGCCACTGCCGGCGGTGCCGGCGAGGCCGGCCACGGTGGTGACGGCGTCGCTCGCCAGGACGATCTTTCGAATGGTGTCGTTGTTGGTGTCGGCGACATAGAGGCCGCCGGAGCTGTCGAGGGCGAGCCCCTGCGGTCCGTAGAACCGGGCGGCGGAGCCGGTCGCGTCGGTCGCCCCGCTGGCGCCGGCCGTCCCGGCGATCGTGGACACCATCCCGGAAGGGGTGATCATGCGGATGGCGTGGTTGAGGGTGTCGGCGACGTAGACATTGCCCGAGCTGTCGACGGCAATGCCGGAGGGGCCGTTGAACCGCGCAGCCGTCCCCGAGCCGTCGGCCGACCCGCTGACACCGGCCGTTCCGGCCAGCGTGGTCACGGTGCCGTCCGGACTGACCTTGCGGATCGTGTCGTTGTCGGTGTCCGCCACATAGACGTTGCCGGAGGCGTCGACGGCCACGCCTGCGGGCTGGTTGAAGCGGGGCGGACTGTCGGTGTCGCCGGACGTGCCGGCCTGCCCCGCGAGGGTGGTGACGACCCCGGCCGGCGTGATCTTGCGGATGGTGTCGTTGCCAGCGTCGGCGACGTAGAGATTGCCGGCGCTGTCGACCGCGACGTCCGCCGGACCGTCGAAGCGGGCGGCGGCGCCCGTGCCGTCCGCCGAGCCGTTGCTCCCGGCCAGGCCGGCGAAGGTCGTGACGGACGCCGGGGTCACAACCTGGCGGAAGGTCGTCACGCTCTGGGCCGGCAGCGTGTAGGTCCAGGAGTTGTTCGAGACCGTGGCGGCCGACACTGACGCCATGTCCTCGGTCGCCGAAGTGCGCGTGACCGCCAGGGAGGCCACGCCGGTGGCATGCTGGAGGCTGAAGGTCTGGGACACGTCGGTGCTGCCGGTGTTGACGGCCACGACGACGAGGCCGTTGCCGTGATAGGCGGTGACGTAGACGCTGGTGGACGGATTATACGTGGTGGTGCATTCGACCTTGCCGGGGCGCACGTACTTGGAGAACTGGCCGATGGCATAGCCGTTTTTCAGGGGGGTGCTGCCCTGGATGAGATCATCCGCCTGCAGGGTGGGGTGGTAGGCCCGCCACCAGATGTAGGCGTTCATCCGGTTGTGCATGCAGTCGCTGACCTCCCGGGCGTCGCCGATGGCGGCCGCGATCGTCTGGTCGTTGTTGAAATGCTCGGTCATCCAGACGTGTTTCCCGTGGTCGATGGCGTCCTGGTGGACCGTGTTGCCGCCGCCATAGATGTGGCCGCCGATGATGGCGACGTGGCTGGCGGCGGTGGGGTCGTTGAGCGTCGGGTCCGAATAGGAGTCATCGAAATGATACCACTCCGGCATCACGATGGGCTTGCCGATCATCGGCGCAAAGTCCCGGCAGAACGTCTCCATCTGGGCGGGCGTCCAGTAACACGACTGGTAGGTCACGGTGATGTCCGGTTCGTTCTGGAACGAGACATAGTCCACGCCGATGGCGGCGGCGGCGTTGGCGAGGTAGGCGGCGTAGGCGCCGTACTCGCTGGTGTTGAGGTAACCGCCGACGGCGTTGTTGTTGGTCTTCATGGCGGGCGGGGGCGTCCACGCGGTGCCCAGGACCCTGGCGCCGTAGGCATGGGCCAGGGCGGTGTTGGCCGCGTCCGTGCTGAAGTCGCCGGACTCGCTGATGTAGACGCGCAGCAGGGAAAATCCGAGCTGGCCGTCGCCTGTGCCGAAGAAGGTGGCGGCCTGGGCGTCGGTCAGCACGGGCGCGAAGACGCTGGCGAACCCGAAGCCGTCGATGGTCTCGAGGTTGGAGCCGAGGTCGATGCTGCAGGGGTCCGCGCGCACGATGAGGGCGGCGGCGGCCAGGGCGGAGACCGCCGCCAGCCGAAACGCGCGCGGCAGCAAATGCCGGGCATGATCTCCCGCACGCCGGCGGTCGCGGAGGTTTCGGGGGATTCTCATTCCAGCCTGGGGTTGTTGATTCTCGGGTGATCGCCGCCGCCTGAGGATGGCGGCCGTGCGGACTGGCGGCCACCTGACGCAGCACCGGTCCGGCAGAACACCGCAACGGCCAGGCATCCCTTCAGGACGGAGATCAGGCTTCGCCGCGGGTGTAATTGCCAGGCGGCGCCGGTCAAACCCGCCGCCGGTCTAACATCTGACTGGGAAGTGAATTTCGTGAGGCAGACAGTTCGGCGGCGCCGAGATCAAGTTTTCCACCGGCAGCGTCCGCAGCGCCGGTCCCGGATCTCTCATTTGCCGCCGACTGCCGAGCGCCTTACCTTTGGGGTTCAACCCGGCGGGAATCACGCGGTGCCGCAGCGCTCCGTATTTCAGCCGGCGATTGGCCGATGAACGACCACGCCCTCCTCCGTCTCGACGCCAACCTGGTGCTGATCCTGCACTTCGCGTTCGCCGGCTTCGTGGTCGTCAGCCTGCTGCTGATCATCGTCGGCGGACTCCGGCGCTGGAGCTGGATCCGGAATCCGTGGTTCCGGGCGGCGCATCTGGCCGCGATTGCGGTCGTCGCGGCCGAATCGTGGCTGGGGGTGACCTGCCCGCTGACGACCCTGGAGATGGGCCTGCGGGAGCGGGCCGGCGAGGCGACGTACGGCGGAAGCTGCATCGCGTTCTGGGTGCAGCGGCTGCTCTATTATTCGGCGCCGCCCTGGGTCTTCGTGATCGCCTACACGCTGTTCGGCCTGGCGGTCGTGGCGGCGTGGATCGTGTTCCGTCCGCGGCCGTTTCGAAGCGGACGCCCGGAGGAGCGCGGTTGATGACTGCCGAATCTCCCGGGGCAGACTGGAAAGACGCGTCGGCACGGCAGGGGCGGCGGGCGGGAGGCCACCGCTCCACTCGCTTCCGCTCGCGGCTGCGCAATTGCTGAAAGCACCCTGGTCAAGCCGGGCCGTGCTCAGGCGAGGCGGGCCGCACGAAAAAGACCGCCGCCCGGGAGGGCGGCGGTCTGCGGGGTAGGAGAACAATCGACGCGGGCGGTTCCGCGGCGGCCGCTACATGTCGAGGGTCATGGTGAAGATGTACTGCGCCGGATTCATGATCCGATACGAGCTGATGCTTCCGTCAGGGTTGGCGCCGATCGGCTGGAGCCGGATCCTGTCCCCGAGGTTCTTCACGTTGAACTGGAACGACACCGGCATGCCAAAGAGCTTCATCCGGTAGCGGGCGAACAGGTCCACGTAGAGGTGGGCCTTGTCGTAGATCGGCCGGCTGGCGTCGAGGGAGGTATAGATGCCGGGCTGGTTGACGGGGTCGCCGATGATCCCGTAGTAGCCGATCGCGCCCTGGCTCTCCCAGCGCAGCGCGCCGCCGACGGTGAACGCGCGGGCGATCGGGTTCGAGGTGACGCCGGCCAGGTCGAGGCTCGCGCTGATCCGGGCGTTGTATTTGCGCACCTCGGGACTGGACTTGCCGCTCAACTGCTGGATCAGGGCGAACGGAGTGGCCACGAACTGTTCGTAGTTCTGGGCCGGAGTCTGGCTCTGGCCGGCCCAGGCGGTGGTCCACCACGGCACGGGATAGTTCAGGCTCGGATCGGCGTCCCAGGTGTGGTCGGGGCCGCGCGGATCCATGATCGTGGTCCAGGTCGGCATCCGCTTGGCGATCCACTGCGCGACGTCGTCGGAGTAGTTCGAGTTGACGGTCTCGCCCTTGGTCACGTCGGCCACGACGGTCAGGTAATCGGTCGGATTGTAGTTGATCTCCAGCTCCCAGCCCTTGGCCCGGGCGTCCTGGGTGGAGGCGATCGTGCCGGCGGCGTACTCCTGGTAAAGCGTGTTGGGGTCGATGTTGTAGGGGAGGTTGAGTTCCTTCGCGACCTCCGTGTCGATCTGCGACTGGCTCCAACCCGCGTGCGCCGGGTCGTTCGTGACCCAGTCGACGACGTTGGGGAAGAGGCGGTACACCTTGTCGTCCCAGACGTCGAAGCGCGCCACCCGCCCGGCGACGGTCGAGGCGTCACCGTTGCGGTTGTCGATCACCTTCGTGTCATAATGGTTCAGCCGCAGCACGAGCCGGTTGCTGATGTTCCACCACAGGCCGTATTCCTCATCCTTGCCGGTGGTGTTCGGCAGCGTCACCTGGAACAGGTTGGTTTTGGGCACCTGCGGGATGAAGCTGTCGGACTTGTCATACGTGAGTCCCAGCCCCTGCAGGGCCCGGGTCACAAAGGAATCCCGGCCGCGGAACATGTCCTTGAAGGGACGGAACACGACCTCCCCGGTCTTCGTCTTGCCGCTGTTGAAGCCGTAGTCGCCCACGGCCCAGTGGTCGATGGACTGGTAGTCGAAGGTGGTGCCGTCGGCGTTAAGCTTGGTCGGCGTGCTGCCGGACTTCACATACTGCTTGTCCTCGCGCAGACCGAACGTGGTGATGATCGAGTCGTTCAGAAAGTGGTCCTGCAGCACCGCCCCGAGGGTCTTGAGGATGGTCTTGTTGTTGCTGCCCGCGCCGGTGGAGTCGGTCACCGCGACCTGCTCCAGGTCGGCCTGGTCGGTGTTGAACACGCCGTTCTGGCCGCCCCAGACGAACGGATAGGTGCCGTAGGCGAAGTTGGACGGCGCGTATTGCACGTAGTCGCCCTTGCCGCCGACGTAGTAGCGGTAGTAGTTGCGGGTGAGTTGCGAGGCCGCCACGTCGGGTCCGCCGCCGGCGCTGACCTTGCTCTGGTTGCCGCGGGACGTGTTGGCCGGAATCCACGACAGGTTGTTGGCGATCGCATCCCGGTAGGAGTAGCGGCGGTTGATCCGGTACTTGTATTCGTAGTATCCCGCCAGTTCGTGGCGACCGAGCCACTTCACCCAGCCCTTCTGGCCGGTCAGGTCGAGCCGGTAGAGCAACTGGCCGCGGTAGGTGTCCCATTTCGCCGGCTCCCAGGTGGTGCGCGGCTGGTCGGTCCCGATGTACGGCCGCAGGAAGAAGGGATTGGGGCTGCCGTCGAGCATGCGCTCATTGACGTCGACGAAGAGCTGCCCCGACTGGCCGTTGTCGTTGGCCGTGTTGACCAGATTGCGGGTGTACCGCTGGTTGTCCTCGCGCAGGAAGGCCGCCTGGCCGACCAGCGACTGCAACGGGGTGTCGAAGAAGAACTGGTCGACCTTCAGCTCGGTCATGATCTCCCGGTCCATGATGCGGTTGAGCGACGCGATGTTGACCGAGGACCAGTCGTAGAGCGACTTGTCGCTGACGGTGGGCGTCGTGGTGAACAGCGGCTGGTTCGCCAGCCGGCCCTTGCTGACATCCGGCCCGGCGTTGGTGGAGACGAAGCGGATCGTGCCGGAGGTGACGGTGGACATGTTCGACGGCTTGATCGGGTCGGTGCTGTTGGTGATCTGCGGCACGGTCCAGTAGCCGATGCTGCCGTCCCCGTTGACGAACATCTGGCTGTGCGTGCTGCCGGTCAGGGAGTCGGTGAAATAGCTGGGCAGCTGGGACGATTTCGTGAACGGCCCGAGCGTCTGGCCGTTGAGATGCACCGTCTGTGTCACCGGATCCCACGTCGGCTTCCCGCTCGCGATCCAGTAGGAGATGTTGTCGCGCGGGGGCAGGGCGTTGGGGCGGTTGCCGTTCATGCGGTAATAATAGACGGCGCCGCTGATCGTGGTGCCTTTGAACGGACGGTACTTGATCATGGCGTTGTACCGTTCGGTGTTGATGCCCGACGGCTTCAGGACGTAGCCGGTGTGCTGGAAGACCCCGCTGACGCGAATGGCGAGCTTGTTGCGCAGCAGCACGCGGTTGACGTCGAGGCTGGTGCGATAGCCGCTGAAGCTGTCGGCCCGGGCCTGCACCGTCGCATGGTCGCGCTGCATGTTGGCCTCGGCCGGGACCTGGTTCACCGTGCCGGACGGATTGCCGAGGCCGAAGATGCTGGCATTCGGGCCGCGGCTGATTTCAAGGCCGTCGATGATGCTGGGATCGATCGGCATGCGCCCCATCACCTGGAAGTTGTCGAAGGAATAGTTCGCCGACGAGAGGGCGCGGATGCGGTTGGCCTGGGTGGGGTCCAGCGAGACGTTGTCCGAAACGCTGCCGTTGCGGTCGACGGTGAAGTCCGTGTAGGTCTCGGTGCCCTCGGTGCTGGCGGTGTAGGCGAAGACGTCGTTGATATCCAGCATCGCGAAGTCCTTCATCTGGGCCGGCGTCACCACGGTGAGCGAGGCCGCCAGGTCCTCGATCGGCGTGTTGAACCGGGTGCCGGACATCGAGTTCGGGGAGAAGTAGCCGACACTCGTTCCCTTCACCTCGAACGGTGAAAGGGTGACGACCTGGCCGGACGATCCGGAACTCAGGGAGGGATTCTGACTCGCGGGGGAAGCCGGCGCGGTCTGCGCCGACGCGGACAAGGCGGCGGTCAGCACCCAGATGGGTGCAAACCACAGCCGCGGACTGGTTCGGTTTCGGTGTTTGGTTGATTTCATCGGATGACGAAAAAGGGGCGGGAGGAGCCTCGGCCTCACGGTCGAGGGCCGGACGGGTGGTCGGGCGGTGAAGGACGGAGCGGGCCCGATGGACGGAGACAAACGGTCACGCACCGGGAAGGGGATGGCGGGCGTGGGGATCTGAAGCTTTCACGACGACGGACCGCGCTGCAGGGGGTCCGAAGCGATGGTCGGGTGAAATGCCCGGCTCGGTGGCGCAGGCGCCCGGGCTGGCCGAAAGCACAGCGCAGAAAAATCAGGAAACACGATAGGAACCGCGCATAGGGGTTCCCAAGCCGGGGAGGGTGGTGTCAAGGGAGGACGGGTTTGAGGCTCACGCCGCTGCGGCCGGGCACAGCTGTCCTTGGCGTGATGGCACGTCGGGTGACGCCGGCCAAACCGAGGGGTAGCGAGAGCTGGTCGCGTTGAGCGTGGAACGGGGGAAGATCCTGACGCGCGATGATATTGAAGAATTTTGCGACCAGCTATGACATTACGCGTTTCTTTGGTGTCATTTTGCGCACCGGAACCGGAGTCAAAGGGGTGATCGACGGCACGATTCCGCCTCCGGGAATTCGCGCCCGGACGGATCGAATCGCGGCGCCTCGAGCCGTGGCTGGACCGCACAGAATGCGTCGCACTCCCTGCCGTTGGCCACCGGGTCGGTTGGTGGAACCGGCGCTCCGCGCAGGTTCGAGGCCGCACGGCCGCGCGTCGTGCGGCACTGATCTGGCCGCGCCGACGCGGCGGGCTGCCGGCGGGGTCGGAGATCGGACTCCTTTCCGGCGGATTGGACGCCGATTGCCCAAGACCCGGGCTCGCGGCCGCCGGGACCGCAATCAGCCCCTGGGCGGGTGCGGATGATCCAATGCGGACGGCGGTGGCTGGAAGCGGCCCTCCAGATGGAAACGGACGCGGACGACCGGATTGACCTTGAGCACCCAGAATTTCGTGATGACCGGCAACCCGAAGAGTCGTGTATCCAGCGCGGCGGTGCCGTCGATGGTCACCGTGTCCCCGGAAATCGTGATCTCAACCGGGAACCGGATCAATCGGCGCACGCCGTGAAGGTCGAGTTCCCCGTCGGCGGTGAATGCGTGTTCGCCGGCCGGCGTCAGCGACGCGAGCGCAAACGTCACGTCCGGGTACCGGGCGGTATCCTGCCATGCGTTCATGTCCCGGTTCCGCTGGTTGTTGCCCGTGTCGATCCCCGCAAAGGCGCAACGGAAGGCGGCGGTCGCGATGCGGCCGGTCGCAGGATCCAGCGTGACGCCGGCCTCGAACTGCTTCAGGTGCGCGGTGAAGGAACCGACGGTCGCCTTCACGGCGATCTCGAGATGCGAGTGCGCCCGGTCAAGGTGCAGGGGGGCGCCCGCCGCGAACAGGGCGAGCGGGGTCAACCAAAGGACGAGGGCGGCGGCCGCGCGGAGGACAGGGCGTGGAAGGTTCACAAAAGGTCGCTGGCTGGTTTAGTCACCGGCGCCCGGGCTTCGATCCCATAATTTGATGGGTACACGCGGCGGGATTTCGGGAACAAGGTCCGGGGTGGTATGTCCCGAGGAGGGCCGACCATTTTCACGCGCCTTTGGTCCCGCCCACCCATCCTCCGTCGCCCCAAGGCGAGCCCGCGTTCGCGCCGGCCGGCACCGCCGCCAAGCCGCGGTTCATCATCGTCGGCGGCGGAATTGGCGGCCTGG
>JBJKRV010000284.1:0-2711 GCA_046704465.1 Opitutaceae bacterium
CCACGGGAGGATCCGGACCGCCTCCGCGCACCCATGATCCGGGTGACCCGGCGCGGCGAGGTGCGATGGCAGGAGGTGACGTGGGACGAGGCGTTCGATTAGATCGTGCCGCGGATGCAGCGGATCAAGGCGGAGCACGGGCCGGAGGCGATGGCGCTGTTCGCGCACGGCCTGGGTGGCGGCATGTTCCGGCATCTGTTCAAGGCCTTCGGCACCCCCAACATGGCGGAGCCGGCCTACGCGCAATGCCGCGGGCCGCGCGACGCGGGCTTCAATCTCACCTATGGCGACTCGGTCGGCTCGCCGGAGCGCACGGACATCGCCAACACCGACTGCCTGGTCCTGCTCGGCACCCACCTCGGCGAGAACATGCACAACACCCAGGTGCAGGAATTCGCGACGGCGGTGGGCCGCGGCGCGACCATCATTGTGGTGGACCCCCGGTTCTCGGTCGCGGCCAGCAAGGCGAAATACTACCTGCCCATCCGGCCCGGCACCGACCTCGCCCTGCTGCTGGCGTGGATGCACGTCCTCGTGAAGGAGGGCCTGTATGACCGCGACTACGTGGCGAAGTACGGATACGGCTTCGAGGCGTTTGCCGCCAGCCTCGAGACGTGCACGCCGGAGTGGGCCTATCCGGAGACGGGCATCGAGCCGGAGACGATCCGGGCCACGGCCCGCGAAATGGCGCGCTGCCGGCCGGCGACCCTCGTGCATCCGGGGCGGCACTCGAACTGGTACGGCGACGACGCCCAGCGCAGCCGCGCGGTCGCCCTGCTCAACGCCCTGTTGGGAAGCTGGGGCCGGCGGGGCGGGCTGTACGTGCCGGTCACCTTTGAAGTGCCGGGCTACCCGTACCCGGCCTACCCGAAACCGCCGCGGCCCCCGGCGGATAATCCGGGCAAGAAGTATCCCTTCGCCGAGGATGCCCTGACCAACGGCATTCGCGACGCCACGCTCACGGGTCAGCCGTACCCCATCAGGGGCTGGTTCGTGTACGCCACGAACCTGATGTACTCGCTGCCGGACCAGGCCGCGACCATCCGGGCCCTCCAGCAACTGGATCTGGTCGTGGTCGTGGACACCTTGCCCAGCGAGATCACCGGTTGGGCCGACGTGGTGCTGCCCGAGAACGTCTATCTCGAGCGTTACGATGATCTCAATTTGAACTACTTCCGCGAACCCTTCGTCGGGTTGCGGCAGCCGGTGCTGGACGCGCCGAACGACCAGAAGCCCGGCTGGTGGATCGCGCGGTCGCTGGCGCACAAGCTCGGTCTGGCGGCCTGGTTCCCGTGGCGCGACATGGAGGATTACCTCGAACACCGCCTCAAGGGCGCCGGCCTCAGCCTCGCGCAGTTGAAGCGCGAAGGCATCGTCCGCGGTCCGTCCAAGCCGATCTACTACGAGGACGGCGCGCCGGCGGAATTCTATACCCCCTCGGGCAAGATCGAGTTCTACTCGAACCAGCTCCACCAGGCCGGCTTTGATCCGGTGCCGCGCTACACTCCGCCGGAGCCGGGGCCGGCCGGCGCCTTCCGGTTGCTCTACGGCCGCGCGCCGGTTCACACCTTCAGCCGCACGCAGACCAACCCGATTCTGGCCGATCTCATGAGCGAGAATTCGGTGTGGGTGAACGACGTCGCCGCGCGCCGCCTCGGACTGAAGAGCGGCGACTACGTGCGGCTGCGCAACCAGGATGGCGTGGTCAGCAATCGGGTGCGGGTGAAGGCGACGCCGCGCATCCGGCCGGACTGCGTCTTTGTCGTGCATGGATTCGGCCACACCTCGCGCGAACTGCGGGGGGCCTACCGCAAGGGCGCCAGCGACGCGCGCATGATCACCCGTTACCGCACCGATCCGCTGATGGGCGGCACCGGCATCAACCTCAACTTCGTGACCCTCGAACCGGAGGCCTGACGATGTCCCGCTACGTGATGGTCATCGATACGCGCCGCTGTGTGGGTTGCGAGGACTGCGTCGCCGCCTGCAAGACCGAGCACGGCGTGCCCCTGGGTTTCACGCGCGACTGGATCACCGAGACGGCGGAGGGCGACTTTCCGACGGTGCGGATGGAGATCCGTTCGGAGCGCTGCAACCAGTGCGACAACCCACCGTGCGTGTCGTGCTGCCCGACGGGCGCGAGCCACGTCCATGAACCCGGCGGCGTGGTCCTGGTTGATCACGAGAAGTGCATTGGCTGCAAGGCCTGCCTCTCCGCCTGCCCCTACGGGGCCCGCTTCATCCATCCCGACGGCTACGCGGACAAATGCACCTTCTGCATCCATCGCGTGGAAAAGGGGCTCGAGCCCGCCTGCGTGGCGGTTTGCCCCACGCGTTGCCTGCACTTCGGCGACCGGGACGATCCGCTGAGCGAGGTCAGCCGGCTGCTGGCCTCGCGACCCTACCATACGCTCCTGCCGGCCGCCGGCACCGATCCGCAGATCTTCTACCTGACATGATCGAATACACGACCACCCGGCAATATCCGCTGGTCGACCCCGCGCTGCATGTGTGGGGCTGGCAGGTGGCGGTCTATCTGTTCCTCGGCGGCCTGGTCGGGGGCCTGATGATCATATCCGGCATCCGGCTGCTCGTGATGAAACCCAAGGAGCGCCACGCCCTGGTGTGCTGCACGATCGGACCCCTGCTGGGCCTGGGGCTGCTCAGCCTCGGCATGTTCACCCTGTTCCTCGACCTGGAGCACAAGCTGC
>JBJKRV010000285.1:0-2953 GCA_046704465.1 Opitutaceae bacterium
TCGCTGGAGTTCCGCCCTGCGCGGCGGCGGTGACGACTGCGGCGGAGGCGGAACTCCAGCGACGCCGGCAACCGTGACGGCCGGTCCGAAGCCCACACGCGCCGTCGCCAGTGCTTTCGGCGCGCCGACGGCGTCCGCCGATCCGGAAAGCGCAGCCACACCGGCCGCCGTTACGGCGACTCCAGACCCGGCCGGCGGCGCGCCCTCGGCCGCCGCCGCGCCTGCTGCCGATCCCGCCGCGACCGACACACCGAACGCGGTTCCCGCGAGCCCGCCGGCTTCGACCGTCGCGACCGGGGTCCAGCCCGGAGCTGACGCACCTGCCGTCGCGGTTGATCGTGCCGCCCCCGCACCCGGTCCGTCGTTGCCGGTGGCGACGACGCCGCTGCCGGTGAGCGGAGAAAAAGAAGGGGCGGCAAATTTTGCCGCCCTGCCCGCGCAGAAGGCTGCTGCCGCGGTGCCGACCGCCGGCCCGGTCGCCGGCAATCCGACCTTTGATCGCGCTTTAGTCTTTGGCTCGACGGTTGTTAGCGCAAACGTCCATGCGATTGGCATTGCCGGTGCTAACCCCATCACTGCGATGCGCAAATTCACCGAAACGCCCGTTGCCGATGCCGGGGCCCGCGTGCCCGTGCTGGATCCGAGCGTTGCGGTGCACGCCGTGTCCTCCGCGATTGCGCCGGGCGCTTCCGTTTCCGGAAGCCAACAGACCGGCGCCCCGAGCGCGCCGCCGCCGTCAGCCGCCGCGCATTCCGTGGCCGTGATCCAGGCCACCACCGATGCCATCAGCCGCGCCCATGACGCCGGCCACAACAGCGTCGAGCTGAAGCACTCCTTTGCCGACGATACGCAGGTGGCGGTGCGCGTGGAACTCCGCGACGGCGCCCTGCACACGACCTTCCGCACGGATTCACCGGACCTGCGCGACGCGCTCGCGCACGAGTGGAACGTCTCCGCCCCATCGCTCGCCACCGCGGCTTCGGGCCAGCATCAGGTGCGTCTCGCCAATCCGGTCTTTGCCCGGGCCACCGCCGACGCCGGCGCCGCCGGCTCATTCAGCGGCGGTCAATCCCAGTCGCGCCAGGCGCCCACGCCGGAGCCGGCCGCCTTTCAATCCCGTTTTGCCGGCACGCCCGGGCGGACCGGATCCGCCCCGACCGCCTCGGCCCCCCTGGCGCCCGCGGCCAACGGCTCATCCCTCCTCAACACTTTCGCCTGATCATCCCGCCATGTCCGTCTCATCCGTCACCAATACGTCCGGCGCGACCGTCGATCCCACCTCGGGAACGCAGGTCCCGTCCACGGCCAACAACACCCTCAACCAGCAGGATTTCCTCAAGCTGCTCGCCACCCAGTTCCAGCAGCAGGACCCCATGCAGCCCATGGACGATTCGTCCTTCCTGGCGCAGATGGCGCAATTCACCTCGCTGCAGCAGGTCAACACCCTCACCGACCAGGTCACGCAACTGCGCGCCGACCAGCAGAAGGTCGCCGCGGCCGCCTACTTCGGACGCACCGTCACGATGGACAACGGCAACGGCGGCACCGTCTCCGGCGTGGTCACCTCGGTGGACTCCTCAGGGACCACCCCGCAGCTCCAGATCAACAACACCTATTATCCCCTGTCGTCGCTCCTCTCGATCGATCAGCCCGCGAGCACCCCCGCGGCCTGATTCCACCCACCTCAACCCCCACATCCACCATGGCACTCATCGGTACCCTCGACTCCGGCGTCAGCGCCCTGAAGACGTTCACGCAGAGCCTCGACATCATCGGCAACAACATCGCGAACGTCGACACGACCGGCTTCAAGGCGTCGACGGCCTCCTTCGAGGACAGCTTCAGCAACACGCTGCGCGGCGCCGCCCCCTCTACGGGCACCACCTCGAACCAGACGCCGACGCAGATCGGCACCGGCGTGCAGCTGGCCGGCATCTCCACCAACTTCAGCCCGGGCTCGCTCACCTCCACGGGCAACACCACCGACCTCGCGATCTCGGGAAGTGGATTCTTCATGGTGAAGGACACCGCCTCCGGGCAGACGTACGCCACCCGCGACGGCGAATTCCGCATCGACGACCAGGGGTACCTGGTGAATTCCGCGGGCCTCAGGGTCCAGGGTTTCACCGGCGGAACCTCCGCCGCGCCGCTCGCCGGCGACAGCGGCACCGTGGGCGACATCCTGATCGGGACCAGCCCGCCGACCGGCACCCAGCTCCAGTCCATCAGCATCGATTCCGCCGGCAACATCGTCGAATCCTATTCCGACGGCAGCACGGCCGTGACGAACCGCGTGCTGTTGCAGAACTTCTCCGACCCCTCCGCCCTGACCAAGCAGGGCAACAATCTCTACTCCGGCTTCGCCGCCGCCGGTCCCCTCAACGGCTCGACCACCGGAGGCAACGTGCTCAGCAGCGCCTCGTCCGGCGCCAACGATCCCGGCACGAGCGGCCTCGGCACCATCCAGTCCGGCTCGCTGGAAATGTCCAACGTCGACCTGACCCAGCAGTTTTCGGACATGATCACCGCCCAGCGCAGCTTCGAGGCCGCCTCGCGGCTGGTCACCGTCTCGGACACGATCCTGGACGACATCGTCAACATGAAGCGTCAGTGATTTCGCCGGCGGTGCCGAAGCCGGCCGGTCACCCCTGATCCGCCGGCCCTGCGGCCCGCACCTCCCGTCGTTCCACCATGGCCGGCAAGAAAGAACCTCCCGATCCACCGGCGGCGGCCGACGAGGCCGCCGAAAAGTCGGCGGCCCCGTCGAAGGCGCCGTCCTCGCCGCTGGCGGCGCTCCTGCCGGCGCTCATCGTCCTGGTCTGCGCCCCGGCCGCCTGCTGCGCCGTCGCCCGGTTCGTGCTGCAGCCGCGCCTGGAAAAACGCCTGGACGCCGCCCCGCCGGTCGCGGCCCCCGCCGCCCAGCCCGCCACGGCCAGCCGGGTCAATCCCGAGG
>JBJKRV010000286.1:0-3741 GCA_046704465.1 Opitutaceae bacterium
GTTCTCGCCCGCAACTCGGGGAGAGACTAGGCGAGGTCCATTAACGGTGGCTGAAATTAGCCTGAAGATTGATTTAGCTTCGGGCTGGGATCGGCGCGGACGTAGGTTCGGGGGCGGTCGGCAAACCTCGCCGGCTTTCTCATCCGCCGGCGGGGCCGGCACCCGGAGGCACCCGGGCGACGGTGGAATGGGCGGGTGCGGCGGGGGGCAGCTTCGGACTCGGCATGCTCGACAGCATTGCGCTGACGACCAAGACGATCAAAGCGACACCCAGCTCCGTGAGGGACGAGAGGCGGAGGTCGATGGCGGCTTTCTCCGTTCCGAGCGCGGGCAACGCCCGGCGCCAATTCCACGCACCGAGTGCGACAATGCCGGCGACAAACACCAGCTTGAGGATGAGCACCTGGCCGTAGGCCGTCGTCCACAACGCCGAAAGGTATTTCAGGTGCATCCAGGCGGTCGCCAGGCCGGTGAGGCCGACGGCGGCGGCGGAGAAAAGTGCCAGGGGAGAGAAACGCCGCACCACCTCGGCGACGAGAGGACCCCGTCGATCGCGCGGCGTCGCCGGGGCCAATGCCACCGGGAGGAAAGCGATGACCAGAACCATCAGGGTCCCGAGCCACAGCGCGGCGGCCGCCTCGTGAAGCGGATTCACCAGAGCTCGAACCCGGCCCGAGAGAACCGATCGGGCTGCGAACACGAGGCCCAGCACCAGGGCGGCGGTCCAGGCTCGACTCCTTTTCCGGACGGCGAAGGCAAAGGCGACGATCAGCGGCGGAGTGAGCGCGAGTTCGGCCCAATCGACCGGCTTCGCCGCCCGCAGGACCGCCGTCCACCCGCCGTGGGCCGGGGCCTCGTGAGCCAGCTCCAGCGCGAAATCGAGCACGAGCAGGCAGGCGCCGAACAGACCGACGTGTGCCGCCCGCGCGTCCGCCGCTTCCAGCACGGCGCCGACCGTCGCGTCGGCTCCCGCGGCCGGCAGGCGCATGCGCACGAGCCGGTACCCAAGGGCGCCGACGACGGAGAAGTAGGCGGCAAAGCCGATGAATTTCGAACCGGCGCGCGCCCAGGGGAGCACGGCGAACAGGTGCGTTATGGCCGGGTCAGGCATGACAATGAAGGGGTCCCCGTTGAAAGATTGCTGACGGGAGCGCTTCCGGCCGACGGGTGCCCTCGATCGTCCATCTGCAGGAACGTGCTTGCACGCGAACGGCCGGTTTCACCGGTGAGGCCCGCCGCCGCGGCGGGTTGCCGGCGGGGGGTGTCGTCGATCAGGCCCCTGGACCTGGCGTTCATTTCAGCTTCGCGAGTTGCGCCTCCGACACCGCGGCCGTGAGCGGCAGGTATTTCCCGTCGCGCTCGACGCATTCCTGCCCCTCGCGGCTCACGATGAAACGGAGGAACTCCCGGACCTCGGGCTTCAGCGAGCGGGCGTCCCTGGCGTCGGCATAGGCATAAATCTGGTCGAAGAGCGGATACCGGCGTTCGCGGATATTATCGATGGTGTAGGCGTAGTAGGGGCCGGCGGAGGTCCGGGCCACCTTGAGGATCTTCAGGTCGGCGGGCAGGTTCAAGGTCGGTGCCGCGATGTAGGCGATGCCGTAGCGATCCTCCGCCAGGTCCGCGCGCAGGGAGCGGCTGAGCTTGCCGTCGCGCGACACGTAATTGGCATACATCCGCAGGTGCTCGTTCCATTTGTCGCTGCCTTTCAGGATCCAGTCGGACATCTCGACCGCCTGGTGATAGCGTTGGTTCAGCCCGTAGGGATTGATCTCCTTGTCCGCCCATTCTCCAGTCAGCCCGAGCTGGCCCCAGGTGCGGATGTACTTGTCCGGTCCGCGGGCGAACTCCGGATGCCAGTCGGTGCCGACCCAGCCACCGGTCCGCTCTGCGCCGAAGATGCCGTCGAGTTGCGCCATGGTGATCTCCGTGAGCGGATTGTCCCGGTTGACGACGATGCCGAAGGCCGGCTGCCAGCCGGTCACATTGTACGAGCCCGTGGCGATGGAGATCTCGAGCGGGTCGTGATCCTTGTAGCGCTGGTAAAGCTGCAGCTCCTCGGTCGTGATTTTTCGCCCGATGCCGAGATCCGACACGCCGAACACCAGCGACGGCACGGCGGCGCGGGTGGTGAGCATGTGGAACTCGAATTTGACGTTGGGCTGGAATTGGTGGAAGGCGTCCACCCAGTACCCGCCGAGGTTGCCATCGGTGATGTAATTGCTCCCCCAGATGCGGATCGTGCCGCTGACCTGCTCCTCCGGATGGTAGGCGGGCAGGTCGCTGAGATTCCACTTGTTGGCCGGGTAGAAGGTCTTCCTGCCCTTGGCGTGGATCATGTCGGCCCGCGCGGCCTGCATGGCGAGACCGGTGGCAACGTGGTCGGATTGCGCGCGGAGGGCGGGGGCGCATGCGATGGCGAATGCGAGGCAGGAGAGGGGGAGGGAGACGGATTTCATGAAGGGAAATAGCTGATATCGCCCGCGAGCGGGCTTCCTACCGGAACGCCCGTCGGGACGAGGTCCGAGTAGGAGGGTCGCTTGCGACCGATACTGCGGTGACGGCCGCGCGTTTCATTTGAGCTTCGCCAACTGTTCGCGGACCACGGTCGCGGTCAGCGGGAGATATTTGCCGTCGCGTTCGACGGCCTCCTGCCCCTGCCGGCTCAGCACGTAGCGAAGGAATTCGCGCAGCTTGGGATCGAGCGGCTTCCCGGGCGGCCGGTTCAGATAGAAATACACCTCGTCGAAGAGCGGATAGGTCCGGTCGCGGACGGTCTCGAGCGACGGCGCGACGTAGTGGCTGCTGCCGCGGGGCGCCAGGGCCAGCACCTTCACCTGCGGCGTGAGGTAGCTGAAGCTGCCGTAGCCGATGCCGTCGGGATCGCGGCCGATGTCGGCGATGAGCCGCTTGGCGCCGATCGCGAGGGTGCCGTCGGCATAGGCGTAATTGGCGTACATCTTCAGCTGTTCGTTCCACTTGTCGCTGCCCCGGAGCACCCAGCGCGAAATGTCGGTCGCCTGCTGGTATTCGAGGTTGAGTCCGTAGACGTGGATGGGTCGGCGGGCCCACGCGCCGGTGAGGCCGAGCTGGCCCCAGGTGCGGAGGTTCTGATCCGCGCCGCGCGCGAACTCCGGGTGCCACTCGGTGCCGACCCAGCCCCCGGATCGCTGCGCGCCGAAGATGCCGTCGAGTTGGCCGAGCGTGAGGCGGCTGAGCGGGTTGTCCTTGTTCACCACCATCACCAGGGCGTTCGACCAGCCGGGCACGTCGAACGAACCCGTCACCGCCACGATCTCGAGCGGGCTGTAGCCGTAGATCCGCTGGAAGGCCAGGAGGTTCTTCCAGGTGATCTTGTGATCGATGCCGATGTCGGCCACGCCCGCGAGCAGGCCGGGAATCGCGGCGGCCGCGGTCTTCAGGTTGTAGTCGAGCTTCACCCCCGGCTGGTATTTTTGGAAGCCCTTGCGCCAGTATTCGCCGAGGCGGCCGTCGGTGAAATAGTTGCTGCCCCAGAAGCGGATGGTGCCCGAGACCGACTGTTCGGGGACGTAGTCGGGCAGGTCGTCGAGGTTCCATCGCCGGGTGTAGAACACGTGGTGGCCGCGGCCGGTGACGGTCTTCGTACGGGCGCGTTGCACGGCGAGGGCATTGCGCACCGCGCCCTGATCGGGGGATGCCGCAGAGATCAACAACCCTGACCAAACGACCATAAGGAGGGCCGCGGCCACCAACGGCCGG
>JBJKRV010000287.1:0-4015 GCA_046704465.1 Opitutaceae bacterium
TTTCATCCTTGTCCGCCTCCGCGGGCAGTTCGATCGCAACCCGCACCGGCCGGCCGCTTCGCTTCGCCTCCGCCATGGCGCCCGCCACGGCGGCGGGCGACGCGTAAGGGTCAGGCGGACGGTCGTCCCCGGGGTTCATGGTTTGCGCGCGTCGTGACTCCAGACCGTTGCCGGCGACTGGCGCTCATGCCGCCGGCAGATCGGGCAGATCGAACCCATCGTGGATCGTGCCCGCCGTCAGCTCAATTCTCCGGCGGTCCGGAATTCCGCTCCGGGTCCGCCCCGGATCCGGCACTCCGGAGGCGACCGTGGCGGTATGGGTCAGTATGGTGGAACCGGCGCTCCGCGCAGGTTCAGGCCCGCTCAGAGATCGGGCCCCACCCAAGCAGAATGGATGGAAACTGACCCACCACCAATCTGCCCTCCCGCTCGACGCCGTCGGCGGCCGGAGTAGACTGTGCCCAGGCCACGACACCCTGCCATGACCACGGCGCTCATCCTCGTCGACATCCAGAACGATTTCCTGCCGGGCGGCGCGCTGGCCGTGCCGCATGGCGACGCCGTCATCCCGGTTGCGAACGGCCTTCAGGGGCGCTTCGACCTCGTTGTAGCCACCCAGGACTGGCATCCACCCGGCCACGGGAGCTTTGCCGCGTCGCATCCCGGGCGACAGGTCGGCGACGAGATCGACCTGCACGGCCTGCCCCAAGTGCTCTGGCCCGTGCATTGCGTCCAACACACCCGCGGCGCCGAATTCGCCCCCGGCCTCGACACCCACGGCCTCGCCCGGGTCTTTCAAAAGGGCATCGACCCGGACATCGACAGCTACAGCGGCTTCTTCGACAACGGCCGCCGCCGCTCGACCGGGCTCGGCGATTACCTCAAGGAACGTGGCGTCACCGCCGTCCGCGTTCTCGGCCTCGCCACCGACTACTGCGTCCGGGCCACCGCCCTTGATGCCGCGAGCCTGGGATTCGACACCCACCTCGTGATCAACGGCTGCCGTGGCGTCGAGCTGCACGCCGGGGACATCGCCCGGGCGGTGGAAGAGATGCGCGCCGCAGGGGTGCAAATCGAGCAGAGCGGCCCATAGCCGAATCGCTGGAGCGAAGCCGGCGGGCGCACGCGAGGTGCGCCCCTACAATCGGGCGGTCGGCACGTCATTCCCGCGGGGCCGCGGACTTGCCTGCCGTGCCGTCGCCTCGGGGCGAAGGCTGGCTTCGCCCCGTGACGAAATGGAGTCTCGTCCTGGCCCCATTCGCGCGCGGCCTCGGGCCGTTCGCGCCGTCCGGATTTTCCGCTCCACCCGGAGGCCGGGCCCCCTCACACTCGACGCCAGAACGATGAATGTCTGGTTGCGACGCCTGCTCGTGCTGGCCTCGATTGGCGGCGGATCCGCCGGCTTCGCGGTCGCAGCCCGCGAGTTTCTCAAGGCCGACCAGAACACGCTCTATTACCTGGTCTGCGTGGTGGTGATGATCGCCTATGCGGCGGGGATCTACGGCGGCATCAGGCTCGCGGAACGGGAGCGGGATGGTCCCCGGTGGCTCTTCTGGTTCTTCCTCGCGCAGGTGCCGGTCGTCACGTCGCCGGTCCTTTCGTATCTCTTCTGGTGTGGCGCGACCGTGCACGTCACGCTGGGAACCAACGGTTTTGCCTGGGGAGCCTTCGTCGGCAGCCAGTGGCAGATTTCCCTGCTGCAATTCAAGCATGCCGCCTATGCATTCGGCCTGAACTTCTTCGCCCTCTGGGCGTCGTGGTACCTGGGGCGGAGCCGCCGGCTCAAAGCCCCATGAGGTCGGTGCCGGCCAGGGTGCTGGTGCTGCTCGTCGCCGCCCTCGGATTGCCCGGCATCGGGACCGGAGCGGACGTTCCACGATACCGCGTCACCGACCTGGGCGCGCATTTCGAGGTCACCGGGATCAATGACTCGGGCGAAGTGGTCGGGAATCGGCAACTGCCCGACGGTCACTGGCACGCATACCTCTTCGCCAACGGGCGGATGCGCGATCTCGGGACGCTGGGCGGCCCGGACAGCTTTGCCGTCGGGATCCGGGCGGACGGAGCGGTGATCGGATATGCAGATGAGGCCGAAGTGACAGAAGTCACCGTGCGTGGCGTTCAGCATCGTAGCTCGATCTTCATTTATGCGCACGGAAAGATGCGCCTGTTCCGGGGCCGCGGCGTGTCGTCCCTTGCCGGCTGGCGGATTTGCGATCTCAACAACCGGGGCCAGTTTGCCGTCAAATCGGCGTCACTGCAGGGTGCGATCTTCTCCAACGGGGGCATCGTCCGCCTCGGGACTCTGGTGCCCGCGGGGGTCGGCTGGAAACTGGGCTCCAATCTGGCCAGCGACGGGACACAAACCCCGAACATGGTGTACCGTGAGGGCTACGCCTTCCCGACTCGGATCAATGACACCGGCGACGTGATCGGCGTGGCCGCGACCCGTGCCGGGGAGCGCTCCTTTCTTTACTCCCATGGGGTGCTGCACGAATTGAAGGGATTCCATGCCAAGGACATCAACGCGTCCGGCGAGATTGTCGGCTCCTGTCGCGGACCGGACGGAACCATTCACGCCGGTCTCTTCGTGAATGGGAAGATCACCGACCTCGGCATTCCCCCCGGATTCAAGGAAGGCCGGGCCGAGAGCATCAACGCGTCGGGCGAAATCGTCGGCGACGGCTCCACAGTCACCGGCGGCGGCTTCGCGTGGATCGGAGTCAAAAGCCGGCCCTTTCTCTACGCGGACGGTCACTGGATCGACTAGATGACGCGCGTCTACCTGGTCGGCAGCGGGCTCGTGTCGCTCTATGATGCCCAGCGCATCAACGCCCGCGGCCAGATCGTTGGCCGGGCGATGGGTCCCAAAACCTACCACAGCTACCTGCTCACACCCGTCGCGCTCCCCGCAACGAACTGAGGCGCCTCCGGAGGAGCGAACTCACGGTCAGAACCTGACTTCTCACCCGGAAACCGGTAGGTGCGGAGTTCGCCAGCGGGCCAAGCGGAGTCACGAACAGCGCGATCCCCGGCAAAGCGCCTCCCCGGGAGCACATCCGAAGTTCTTTACCGTCGTCCCCAGCTTTCCCGCCGACAGGGCAAGTCATATCCGACCACAATGAGAGCGGGAGGCGACCAACGCCGGGACTCGGAAAGTTGCGGCCAACATCCCTGCCTCGGTCTTCCCCATACCTACTTGCCTCGTCGCGGAACCAATTCCATGACGCAGCCGCCGCCCCGCCGCACCACCAGATGCACGTGATCGCCACGGTTGACGGTCTTCTCCGCCCGCGTCCAGGCGTCGTTGCGATCCGGCGCATCGCCCAGTTGCGTCAGCCGGTAATCTCCGCGGGAGAGAAAATCCAGGGGGAGGTCCAGCGTCGTGGTGTCCGGGCCGTTGATCACGCCGATCCACCAGACCTTGCCCGTGCGCCGGGCGAACGCCGCGCACCGGCCGATGGCGCTGCCCGGCAGGACCACCGTCTCGTCCCAGGTCGCCGGGATCGCCTTCAGCACGTCCACCGCGGGGTTGCGCAGATAAGTCGTCGGGCGGTCGCAGTAGCACAGGAACGGCGAGGTGAACACGATCGCCTGCGCCAGCTCATGCGCCCAGGTGTAGTCGCCCAGTTCCTTGGGGTCGAAGATCGTCGGCGTGTAGTCCCCCGCCCCGATCACGAACCGCGTGAAGGGCAGGATGCAGTCGTGCGCCAGCGGCTGCGTGCGATGATAGCGCCGCAACTGGTATTCGTTCCCGCGGATGGACTCGCGCGTGAGCTCCTTGGGCCAGGTACGCTCGCGCCCGGTCGGCTTGTTTGCCCCGTGGAAATCCACCATCAGCTTCCGGGCGGTGGCGGCGGCGCACGCCTCGTCATACCAATTGGCCCACCGCACGTCCGCCTGCGGCTCGAAATCGATCTTCACCCCGACCGCGCCCGCGGCGGCGGCCCGGTCCATGTAAGCGGCCAGCTTCGCGGGCGTGGGGCCGTCGCCGCGGTTCAGACACACCCCCCAA
>JBJKRV010000288.1:0-4068 GCA_046704465.1 Opitutaceae bacterium
TTCCCCCGCCTGCGGCTCAGCTGCATCGGACGTTTCGCCGCCGCCGCGGAGATTCCCCCCGGCTCGACCCGCCTTTCCGACCTTCACGGCTATGAACACCTCCAGCCGCCTTCCCCGAGTTTGTAACGTATTACGTGACAAACTCCGCGACGGGAGGCCGGCGTCGGCCGCCCGGGCGCCATGAGCATTTTCGACGAGTTGCAGGCCGGCGTGGTCAGCGAATCGCCGGAGACGACCCGTGCCCTCGGATCGCGCCTGGCCGCGGCGCTGCCGGCCGACGCCACCGTCGCCCTCCACGGCGACCTCGGCGTGGGCAAGACGACCTTCGTGCAGGGGATGGCGCAGGGGCTGGGCCTGGCCGCGGCCGTGACCAGCCCGACCTTCAACATCCTGCACCTCTACCGGGCGCACGCCCCGCCCCGCGCCGCCGGTCCGCCGTCACGGCTGCTCGTGCACCTCGATGCCTACCGCCTGGAGAACGCCCACGAGGTCGCCGAGCTCATGCTGGAGGATTTCCTCGTGTCCCCCTACTGCCTCGCCGTCGAGTGGCCGGAAAAAATCTCGGCCTGGCTGCCGGCGGACACGATCCACCTCGCCCTTGCCATCGAGGGGCCGGGCCGGCATCGCGTGCAGGCCCATGCGACCGGCTAGGGCGCTCGCGCCGCGGGGACGGCCCGTGGCGTCACCGCTTCGGCTTGTGCGCCGGCGGCGCGCGGCTGGGCAGCTTCTTCAGCGCCTCGACGACCAGATCGCGCAGGTTGAAAGCCACCGGCCGCAACGTGTCGCCGTTGGGTGTGATCGACGGCTTGTCCGTATTGAACCACCAGACATTGTCCCCCGGCATCAGGCGGACATGGTCGATACGGACCTTGGTGCCGTCATGGTCGACGGAACCGGACCAGCGGAGTTCCTTGCCCTGAAGCACGCGCACCTCGCGCTGGTCAAACGCCTTCAGCTCGAAACGGAGGTTGACCTCCAGGGGCACCGGCTGGGGGTTGTGGATGACGATATCCGCGGAGCCCCGCGCCCAGCGCCAGTACTCGAGGCGCGACTTTTCGGGCTGATACCACGTGTTCGGAAAATCCACGCTGAGGGCATTCTGGTTGGGAGCCAGCCAGACCGCCGTCGGACCTTCCACCCGGTAACTCTCCTGTCCCGGCGGCTTCAGTTGATCGGCCGCGCTCAGGGCCGACAGATTGCCCAGCAGGAGCAGCGGCCACCAGCGGCGCCCCCGCGGAATGACCGCGTTGAAGGCGAGGGTCATCGGCACCACCACCCGCGCGGCCGCCCCGGGGAAGCCGCTCCAGACGGCGGGCCCGAGGAAGATGAACAGCAGGGCAAAGGGCACGCCGATGCGCCACCACCGGTTGTTCCACTGCGGGAGCAGCAGGATCACCAGCATCTGCACCGTGAGCGAGCAGAGCATGATGAAGGTCCACTTGGCGGACGAGTCCCAGCCGTTCAGGCGCCAGTCCCGCACGGCGTCGAACCACTTTTCGAAATAGGCCGTGAACGGCGGAGCGAAATTCCCCACCCCGGCGTTGCTGGGCTGGCCGCAGACGTACCAGATGCACCCCACCCAGAGCGCCAGCGGTCCCACCACGATCACCGCCCGGACGGCCGCGCGCCACAACTCGCTCCAGCCCCAGTCGCGGTCCGGCGCGAGGGACAGCCCCGCCATGAGGTTGGTCTCGCGGCCGAGCCCCGCCGCGCCGAGGACGATGGCCGCCGGCCAGCGCCGCCCGCTCTCCGCCAGCGCCACCGCCGTCGCGATCAGCAAAAGACTGGGACCATCCATCAGCGCCTCGCGCACGCTCATGGTCATGCCCAGCGCAAAGAGCGTGCCCGCCCAGCGCACGAGGTTGTTCAGGTTGGTGGGCGGAAACCACCGCAGCAGCAGCCAGGCCAGCAGCAGCCAGGCCAGCACGTTCTGGAGGGCGTATGCCTGCAGGATGAGGTCGGGCTGGCCGAGTCCCAGCACGTAGGCCGACCAGCTGAACAGGATCCGCCGGGCGCGGTACGGCAGATTGTCGACCGAGGCCGCCAGGTCCCGGCTCATCAGCAGCGGCTTGACCGCGATCTGGGCGTATTGCTGCCCGTCGTAGCCGCGCGTGTCGCGGTAAACGTAGAGGTCCAGATTCCGCAATTCGCGGATCCGGTGCATGCCCGGCTCGCCGCCAAATTGGATCAGACAGGTGAAGCCCTTCCCCGGGATGTAGTACTGGGCCGCCATCCAAAGGAAGTAGGCGACGAGCCCGACGTAGACCGGGATAAACAGCCACCGCCCCCGGCGCTGGAAAAATAGTTTGAACCGCTCCACGAAAAAAGGACAAACCACACGCTCCGCCCAAGCGACTCAAGCATGGATTCCCCTCCGACATCCGTCCCGGCGCCACCCGCCATCCACCGGCGCGCGTGGATCTGGATTCTCCTCGCCGGGCTGCTGCTGTACGGCGGATTCATCTTACATTATCTGGGCGCGTACGCCGGCGGATCGGATTCCTCCGGCTACCTCAACAATGCGCGCCTGTTGGCCGAGGGCCGGCTCACCGCTCCCCTGCGCCTGCTGCCCGGCCTGGACCCGGCCTCGCTGCCGCCCTATACGCAAGTGCCGCTCGGATTCGTCCCGAATCCGGACCACCGCACGATGACGCCGACCTACCCGATGGGCCTGCCGCTCCTGCTTGCGGCGGCCGCCCGCGTGGCCGGCTGGTCCCTTGCCCCCGGCCTGGACATGTGGCTGCACGTGCTTCTCGGCGTTTGGCTGGTTTATTTGCTGGCCCGCACCGCCGGCCTCGAGCCGGGCTGGGCGGGACTCGGCGGCCTGCTGCTGGCCGCGAGTCCGATCTACGTCAACATGTCGCTGCAACTCATGAGCGATGTGCCCGCCATGGTCTGGGTGTCGGTGGCCGTGCTGGCCGCATGGTACAGTCGCCGGCGCCCGGCGTGGGCATTGTTGGCCGGTCTCGCCCTCTCCCTCGCGGTGCTGATGCGGCCCTCCAACCTCCTCGTCGTCGTGCCGGCCGGCCTGGCCCTCGGCTTGTCCGCGCGCCGCTGGCTGCTCCTGATTCTGGGCGGCCTCCCCGGCGCCATCTTTCTGGCGGTCTTTAACCATGCCGCGTATGGTCACTACGTCACGACCGGGTATGGCGACGTGGCGACGTTCTTCGGCCTGAAGTTCGTAGTGCCGTCGCTGGCCGCCTACGCCGACTGGCTCCCGATCATGCTCACGCCGCTCGTGATCCTGGCACTCGGCCTGCCCTGGGTGCGGCGGCGCCGGTCGCTGCCTTCGCACCTGCTCGGCGCCTGGGTCCTCGTCTTCCTTGTCTTCTACATGTTCTACCGCTTCACCCATGAGGCGTGGTGGTACCAGCGCTTCCTTCTCCCGGCTTATCCTCCCCTGGTCGTTTCCGCCGTGCTCGTCCTGCGGGCGCTTCTCCGCCGCGTCGCGATGCCCTACCGCGCCGTCTGGGTGGCCGCAATCGTTCCAACCGTGATCATCCAGGGTGCCATCTGGTCGCGAAAGCTGGTCGCCTACCGGATCGGCATCGGCGAACGGGTCTATCCGCTGGTCGCGGAATGGACCGAACACCACCTGCCGCCGGATGCGGTGGTGGCCTGCATGCAGACCAGCGGCACCCTGCTCTACTATACGAAATTCCCGCTGGTCCGCTGGGACATGATTTCCACCGCCGACTTCCAACGCATCGCCGCGGCCTGCGCGGCCCACGGCCGGCCCCTCTACGCCGTGCTCTTCCCGTTCGAGATTTCCGACCCCGCCTGGCAGGCGTTTCATCGCCACCTGACCGGACATTGGCGCGAGGTCGGCGCCGTGCGTCAGGTCACCATCTGGCGTCGTGACCCGTCCGGGGCTTCACCATGACCCGCCTCGTCATCGACCTCTCCCACACCAGCCACACCTGGGCCCACACCGGCATCCAGCGCGTGTGCCGCTCGCTTTACGCCGCGCTGGCGGCCGAGGCGGAATCGGTGCAGCCGGTCTGCTTTGACCCCTACGGACGCAACTGGCGTCCCCTGACGGCCGGGGAAATCCGTCATCTCCGGGCG
>JBJKRV010000289.1:0-2943 GCA_046704465.1 Opitutaceae bacterium
CTGCCGTCGAAATAGATGTAGGCGCCGGTGCGGGGGTCGCCGTCCACCGACACGTCCGGAACCAGGCGCATCGTGCCGCTCGGCACGCCCGCGCCGGTCTGCCAGCTCGGCCGGCTGAAGAACAGGCTGATGCCGCCGCCGCTGGCCGCCATCACCGTGCCGCTCTGCATCGAGCTGAGCGACCAGGCGGTTTCGTTCGAGATGGTTCCGCTGGTCGCATCCAGATACAGGGTGGTGGCACCGACGGCGGTGACATTCGGATCGCTGGCGGGATGCGTCGGGCAGGCCGGCGAACTGGCGTTGTAGGTGCCGGTGTTCGGATTGGGGTTCGAGCCGCCGTCGCCGGTGGAGGCAAACACCGTGACGCCCGCGCTGGCCAGCGCGGCAAGATACTGCGAATCGCTTTGCGCCTGGGATCGCGTTTCGGCGCTTTCCGCGAGGCCATAGGAGAGGTTGACCTGGTGAAGCCCGGGGTTCGACGGCAGATCGTCGTAGACCTGCTGATAGGCCATGCTGAGATAATTGGTGCTCAGCGAGCCGGCGGCATAGATCCGGATGATGGCGGCCGGGGCCACCGAACCGGTCAGCTCGGTGTCGATCGTGCTCTCGACACCGTAGGGCTGACCGGTGCTCGGATCCGTGGTCCACGGGTTGGGCGGCGACGGGGTGCCCGCCACATGCACCTGCTGGACGTTGGCATTGTTGACCCGCTGGGTGATGCCGCACTGGGACCAGAAGGTGGAGAGGTCGCTGCTGGCCGGAAACGTGTCGATCACGATGGCGATCGTCTGGCCGGCGCCGTCAAGCCCCAGACCGCTGGCGCCGTAGGCGCGGAGAATCTCCGACGGAATATAGGGCGGTGAGTTGGGGGAGGAGAGCGACGCCTTCAGGGCCGTGAGCTCGGCGCCGCGGCTGCTTTTCGCCGGCCGCAGATAAGGTTGGAGGCCGTTGACGCCCACGATCGACGGGGCGAAGGCCTCCGGCACGCTCGGCGCCGTGATGGCCGCCGTGTAGTTGCGTCCGCGAAAGGCCACACGGGCAAAATCGGTCTGAAACGCCTGGGTGAGCTGCGCGACCGTGCCGTGCGCAAACACCGAGAGGTGGGTGACGTCGGCGGGCTGGACCGTCAGGCCCTGGCCGGCCAGCCAGGCGGCGACGGCGCTGTAATCGGCGGCGAGCGGGAAATATTTCGCGACCATCTCCTGCCGGGAGATGATCTCGCCGCGCGCAATCCGCGCCTCGAGTTCGGCGAAGTTCCGCATCTTGAGCGCCACCGCGACCTCCATGGGCGCCGACGCTTCCGCCGCGGACAGCGCCTTCCGGACGATCGCGGCCCGCTGGGCCGCCGGCTGGTGTGAAACGTCCTCGACACTGCCCGCCAACTGGACGCGCGGGAGCTGGGGCACGGCCCGGGCCGGCGGGGCCAAGGTCACCGCGAGCGTCGACAGCAGAATCCAACCCGTGAGGCGGACGGCGGCAAAGGGGCGCGGGGGCGCGGAATTCTGCCCGGCCGTTCCAAACGCGGTTTCGTCACCGGCGGGGGGCGGAAACTTCATCGGTCGCAGAGGTTGGGGTTTTGCCCGGACTGAGTCAAAGCGTCGTCTCGATTCCCGACTTAGACCGCTGGATTTGAAAAAGATTCACATTCCCGTCCCGCCCTTTTGGCCGCCCTGCGGCGCCCGCCGGAGGCGGCGGCAGCCGGGCGGCCGTCCAACCCGCTGCGCCGGCCTGAATTGCGCCGGGGCACCGGCCGGACCATGGACGTCGATTTGCAACTGGCGACTTGTCGGTTGGCGCCGTGACGGTACGTTGCGGTCGTGAATTCATTGACCTACGACGACCTCATTCGCCTTCCGGTCATCGAATTCTATGAAACCGCATTCCGCAAGGCGACGGGCGTGCCGCTCAAGGTCGTCCCGCCGGGCGAACCGCACCAGCGGCTGAGCCTGGGGCCCGAGGAAAACCCGTTCTGCACCCTGGTGGCCTGCAGCCCCTCGGGATGCGAGGCGTGTCTGGAGCTGCAGGTGAAGGTTCAGCGCATGCTCGGCCGGCGGCTGGCCCCCCAGCAGATTTCCTGTTTTGCCGGGCTCACCGACGTCGCGGTGCCCGTGCTTGTGGGCGGTCGTCATGTCGCCACGCTCATGAGCGGCCAGGTTTTCCGGCGCGAACCGACCGAACGGGATTTCTCCATGGTGTCGGCAATGCTTCGCACCGGCACCGACGAAGCCTGGGAAAGGAAGGCGCGGCAGGCCTATTTTCAGACGCCGGTGGTGACGGCCGACCGCTTTGAGGCCATCATCCAAATGCTGAACATGTTCGCCCAGTACCTGGCGGACTATGCCAGCCGCCACGCGTTCGCCGCGGGCGCGGACGAGCCGGCGGCCGTGACGGCGGCCAAGCAGTACATCCAGGACAACTACTCCGAGGCCATCACCCTCGAACACCTCGTGCGGCACGTCAGCCTGAGCCGGTTCTACTTCTGCAAGCTCTTCAAGAAATCCACGGGCATGACGCTGACCGAGTACATCGGGCGGGTCCGGGTGGAGAAGGCCAAGGCGATGCTGGTCGATCCGTCGCTTCGGATCTCGGAGGTCGTGTATGCCGCGGGCTTCGGTTCGATCCCGAATTTCAACAGCGTGTTCAAACGCTACACCGGCAAGTCGCCCAGCGACTATCGGGAGTCGCTGCGGTCGCCGCCGCTTCCCACCTGAAATCTGCGGTCGGCTGGGCGGGACGGCGGCCGGTCTGATGGTTTCTGGCTGGATTCCCGGGCCAACGGTCCCGGACGCGGCAAGTGGATGGCCCGGGATCATCGCCGAGCCGAGGCAGCTTTGCGTTGGATCCGACGGGTTGTAGAACACGTTCACCTCTTCATTCGTCTGGTGGATTTGCAGGTATCTCAGCGGGTCATAATCCCCTTCGATGCCGGCCGGACCGATCCAC
>JBJKRV010000290.1:0-12255 GCA_046704465.1 Opitutaceae bacterium
GCAGAAGACCAGCGCGACCACGAAGACGATCTGCCGCACCTCGATGCGGTGCGACAGGAACGCCGGGGCGAAGTTGGCCCGGGCCGGGACAGGAACCGCCGGTGCGGCGGTGGAAGAGGGAGCATCCATGGCAGTGATGAAAAGGTGGGAGCGCGGCCATGATACCGGGATTTCACTGTTTGAACTAACTGAAAGAATCTATCTCCATTTTCAGTTTTACTGATGATTACGCCGCGGCCAGGCTGGCCGGATGCTTCCCATCACCCTGCGCCAGCTCGAGATCTTCGCCGCGATCTCCCGCCGCGAACACGTCACCCAGGCCGCGGCGGAGCTGCACCTGACCCAGTCCGCCGTCAGCATGGCCCTGGCCGAACTCGAACGGCAGCTGAACGGGCCGCTGTTCCACCGCCAGGGTCGCCGGCTGCGGCTCAACGACCGCGGGCGCCTGGTCCAGCTCAACGGCCAGCAGCTCCTGGACCGCGCGCACGACCTGGTCGCGCTCCTGCACGGGTCGGACGAGCGGCTCCGCGGCGAGCTGCGCCTCGGCGCGTCGAACACCATCGGCACCTACCTGCTGCCGCGCCTGATCGGCTCGTTCAAGGAGGCGCATCCCGAAGCCTCGCTGCCGCTCGAGATCGGCAACTCGGAACAGGTCGAATTGCGCCTGCTCGCGCACCAGCTCGACCTGGCCTTCGTGGAGCGCTCGCCGACCCATCGCCGGCTCGACGCCCGCCCGTGGCTGAAGGACCGACTGGTGGTCGTGGGCGCGCCCGGCCATCCGCTGGCGGGGCGCCGCCCTCTCGGCCGCCGGGAGCTATCCGCCGCCCGCTGGATCCTCCGCGAGCCGGGCTCCGGGACGCTGGAGGTCTTTGAACGCGCGATGAAAGCGGCCGGCTGCCCGCATCATGCCTTTCTCACCTTCGGCCACACCGAGGCCGTGAAGCAGGCCGTGACCGCGGGGCTCGGCCTGAGCTGCCTCTCGGAACGGACGCTCACCCGCGAGATCGCGGACGGATCGCTGATGCGGCTGCGCACCCCGCGGCTCAAACTCGAACGCGAATTCTGGATCGTCACGGCGGCCCACAGTTACGAGAGCCGGCTGCGGGCGGCCTTCCGGCGCCACGCCGCGACGCTCGCGGACGCTACCGCGCCTGCAGGCTGAATTTGTTCAGGCCGATGCGCCGGCAGGCATCCATGACAAAGGTCACGTTCTTGATCGGCGTGTTCTCATCAGCCTGGATCAGCACGGGAATGTTGCGGTCGATGCTGCGCACCTGCTCCAGCAGGCTCTCGAGCTGAAAATCGCTGGTCGGCCGCCCGTTGAAGGTCATCGCGCCCTGCTTGTCGATCGCGATGGTGACCGAGCCCTTGAACTCGTTCTTTCCGGCGGTGGTCACCTTGGGCAGCGTGATGTTCAGCGTCGCGACCGTCTTGAACTGCATGGAGACGAACGCAAAGAAGACGAGCATGGTGAGCACGTCGATGAGCGGCACCAGCATCAACTCCGGCTTCTTGCGGCGCTTTTCGTAAAGGGCCATGACAAAGACCGCGACGGGCGGACGTCCGCGCCTAGCGGAACTGGGCCTCGGCGGGCTCGCGCGGGGTTTCGTGCGCCGGCTCCGGCATCCGGCCGTTGGTGCGGCGGCTGTTGATACGCTCCAGCAGCGAGTCGATCTGGACGGCGTAGCTCTCGACCCGCCGCTGCAGATACCCGCCGCCCACCAGCGCCGGAATGGCGACGGTCAGACCGATCACCGTGGCGGAAAGCGCCAGCGCCACACCCCGGGTGAAGGCGACCGGATCGGGCAGCCCCGTGTTCGGCGAGATCTGCGAAAAGACCCTGAGCAGGCCGGTGACCGTGCCGGTCAAGCCGAGCAGCGGGCCGGCGGCATAGATGACGTCGAGATAGGGAATGCCGCGCTCCATGCGGTTGATCTCGAGCCGGGCGAATGCCTTCACCGCGTCCTCGTCATGCTGGTGCTCCTCGGCGAACTCCAGGATCCGGGCCAGGACCGAATGCCGGCCGCCCGAGTACGGCCGGTTCTGCACGATCGCATCGACCAGATCCTGCGGCATCACGGCGTTCCTCCGCAGCGCATAGGTGCGCTCGCAGATGATGAAAACCATGGCGATCGAGCAGATGCCGAGCGGATAGATTAACAGCCCAGCCCCTTTGATGATCTCAATCGTGGCAAGGGTAAACGGTATGAGCATGGATGAGGATTCCTCGGATAGACGCCTGAAACCAAAAAAGGATTCATTAATTTAACGGCGTCAATCCCTAGCGGAGCTCACGTCCGCAGGTAGGCCAGGCCGGCCGCGACCTTTTCGACCCCCGGCACGCCTTCGAGGAGTTCACCGATTGCATCCCACCGTCCGTTGATCAGCGCGTTCCGGGCGCTGTCGCGCACGGTGCCTTTCACCCGGCGGTCGGAAAAACGTATCTCGCTCGCCGCCACGTCGATAGTGATCTCGACGGACGGGTCGGCGGCCACGGCCGCCGCCAGCGCGGCGAGGTCAGCCGGGCTGGCGCTGACACACGGGATGCCCAGGGTCGTGCAATTCCCGAAAAAGATCTCCGCGAAGCTCTCGGCGACGACCGCCTTGAACCCGTGCTTCTGGATCGCCTGCGGCGCGTGTTCACGCGAGCTGCCACACCCGAAGTTGGCACCCGAAATGAGGATGGTGGCCCCCTGGTGATGCGGCTCGTTGAGCGGATGCGGAGCCAGCGTGCCGTCGGCGCGATGCCGGACGTCGTAAAACAGGTACTCGCCGAGGCCGTCAAACGTCACGCATTTCATGAAGCGGGCCGGGATGATGCGGTCGGTATCGATGTCGTTGCCGGGCACGTGGACGCCGCGTCCGGTGATGGTGGTGATTTTCGGGAGAGACATAGAGAAGATGGGGCTGAGTTCTGAGTTTCGGGGTTTGGGTTCGTCCGGCTGCTGGCTCGAAGCGAATCACCCGGAATCCAAAGCCCATGAAAGGTCAGCCTGCGCTCACGGCGAAGACCTCCCGGGCGTCGGCCACCTGCCCGGTCACCGCAGCGGCCGCGACCATGAGCGGACTCATGAGAATGGTCCGGCCCGTCGGGCTGCCCTGACGGCCCTTGAAGTTGCGGTTGGAGGAGCTGGCGCAGAGCTGATCGCCGACGAGCTTGTCGGGATTCATCGCCAGGCACATGGAACACCCTGCGCCGCGCCATTCGAAGCCGGCTTCCTGGAAGATCCGGTCGAGGCCGAGCTTGGCGCATTGAGCCGCGACGATTTGCGATCCCGGCACCGCGATGGCCTTCACCCCCGCCGCCACCCGCCGGCCCTTGAGGTATTTCGCCACCTCCTGAAAGTCCGAGAGACGCCCGTTGGTGCAGGAGCCGAGAAAGGCGACGTTGACCCTGGTGCCCTTGATCGGCGCCCCGGCCGTGAGCTTCATGTGCGCCAGCGCCTCCTCGACCGAGGCCCGTTCGGCCGCATCGCGGGCCCTGGCCGGATCGGGAATCGTCTGGTCGACGGCCACGGCCTGGCCCGGATTGATGCCCCAGGTGACCGTGGGAACGATGTCATCGCCGCGAATCGTGACCACGTCGTCGTACGGGCAGCCGGGATCACTCGCATAGCCCCGCCAGCGGGCCACGGCTTCATCCCACGCCGCCCCCGCCGGGGCATAGGGTCGCCCTTTCAGGTAGGCGAACGTGGTCTCGTCCGGATTCACGTAGCCCACGCGCGCGCCGCCTTCGATCGACATGTTGCAGACGGTCATGCGCTCCTCCATCGAGAAGCGGTCGAACACGTCACCGCCGTATTCATAGGCAAAACCGGTGCCGCCGTTGACGCCGAGCGAGCGGATGAAGTGCAGAATGACGTCCTTGGCGTACACGCCCGGCCGCAGGCGGCCGGTGACATTGATCCGCCGCACCTTCAGGGCTCCGATGGCCATGGTCTGGGTGGCCAGCACGTCGCGGATCTGCGTGGTGCCGATCCCGAAGGCCACCGCCCCGAACGCGCCGTGCGTGCTCGTGTGCGAATCGCCGCAGGCAATCGTCGTGCCCGGCTGGGTGATGCCCTGTTCCGGCCCGACGATGTGCACAATGCCCTGCCGGCCGGTGGAGCGGTCGAAAAAGGTGATGCCAAACTCCTGGCAGTTCTTGCGCAGCTCCTTGATCATGGCGTCCGCCAGGGAGTCGGCGAAGGGCTCGCTCATCTGGTCGGTCGGCACGATGTGGTCGACCGTGGCGAAGGTCCGGTGCGGCATGAGCACCGGCCGGCCCAGGTCACGCAGCATCCCGAAGGCCTGCGGGCTGGTGACCTCGTGAATCAGATGGGTGCCGATCAGAAGCTGGGTCTGGCCGTTTGCCAGGCGGCGCACCGCGTGCGCCTCCCAGACTTTTTGAAACAGGGACTTGGGCATGGTGAGATGAAGGGTTGGGGACGGCAGGCATCGCCGTCAAATCGCGCCCACTCTAGCATGAACTTGCCATGCCTGGGAAATATTTGTTTGGTCGCCGGTGATGCCCCGGGAGTATCAGTTCCCCTTTGAGCTCCGCCATCTGGTTTATTTCCGGGAAGTGGCGCGACACCTCCATTTTCGACGGGCGGCGGAGGCCCTCGCCATCGCGCAGCCGGCCTTGAGCCGCCAGATCGCACAGCTGGAGCGGGCGCTCGGAGCGCCGCTCTTCATCCGCTCGCACCGGCGGGTGGATCTGACGCCGGCCGGGCGGCTCCTGGCTGATCGCGTGGAGCCGCTGTTGCGCGGGCTGGCGGGCGTGCCCGCCGAGCTCCGGGCGCTGGCCCACGGGGAGGTCGGCCACATCCGCGTCGCCTTCACCGGGCTGGCGATGGCGACGGTGCTGCCGGCCATCCTGCGCGGCTTCCAGGCCCGGTTTCCGGGGATCCACGTGGAGCTCAATGAATCGCCCACTTCGACCCAGGTCGCCGCCTTGCAGGCAGGCGAACTCGACTGCGGGTTCTTCCATCCCGGCAGTCCGACGCCCGGCCTGCAGACCCGGCTGTTGCTCCGCGAAAAGAACGGGGTCCTGCTGCCGGCGGACCACCGCCTCGCTGCGCGCCCCGGCCTGCGGTTGCGCGATCTGGGCGGAACGCCCTTCGTGCTGTTTCCGCGCTCACACAATCCCGGATTCTACGACCAGGTGCTCGCGGCCTTTGCCCGCTCCGGCGTGACACCCCATATCGCCGAAGAAGTGTGGCCACGCGCCAACGGCATCGGGCTGGTTCGCGCCGGCCTTGGCGCCACCTTCATGTGTCCTTCGGAGGCCCGTTATCTTCCTCCCGAGGTGGCGTTTCGTCCCGTGAAGGGACCGGCGCCCGAAAGCCGGCTCGTCGTCGGCTGGAAGCAGCCACCGGCGCCGCCGCCCGCCCTCGCCGCGTTTCTCTCCGTCGCCGCCGCACACCCCGGGTCGGGAAAATCCTGAGCACGCGGCCGCCGCCCGGCTCCGTCAGTGGATGGACGACTGCACCCGCGCCGTCAGTTGGTTCAACTCGCCGTCAAGCTGGCTGTTGGGTTCGACATGCAGCGTCTGGCGCGCCTGGGCGACGGCCTGGAGCGCCTCGTTCGCGCGATCCTGTTGCAGGAGCCGCTCGACAAACGGCCGGACGATCCGGTCGAAGAAATCGATGCCGCCGCCGCGACCGTAGGATGCCAGCACGCTGTAGTACGTGCGGATGCCGTTGTTCAGGTCGCCCTGGGCCAGGCTGCGCTGGAGAATGTCCTGCGCCTGCTGGACGCTGATGTCCACGCGCGAGCCCTGGTAGCGGCTGGCGATGTTGCGCTCGATCTGGTCGGCCAGGCTGGCGTCGCCGCGCGCCCGCAAGCTCCGGCTCAGCATGGTCTCGAAGCCGGCCCACAGGTCGGGGTAGTTCTGAAACACCTGCGCCGCCTGCTGCAGCACACCCTCCACCTGGGTCGGTTCCGCGCGGAGTGCCTGCAACGACGCGATCAACAGGTACCAGGCGTCGAGATTGCGCGGCTCGACGTTCACCGCGCTGCGGGCGGCCCGGGCGGCCGAGGCATAGTCGCCGCCGCTGAAATAGAGACCGGCGAACTGCTGCTGCACCTGCGACGACTGGTAGAGCGGCAGCCGGCGGAAGCCTTCGCTCAGGAACTTCAGCTCGTGGTCCGAGATGTTGGTCCACGTCTGCGGATCAAAGGCCAGGCCGGAGACAAACCGCTGGTCGGCGTAGCGGCCGCAATCCAGATGCCAATGTCCGTTGGCGCCCAGGTAGCCGAACCACGCGTGGCGCCCGTCGAGCCCGGCGCCGCGGAACAGCAGGGTCGGCACGCCCTTGGCCTTGCCCACGGTCGAGGCGAAATAGGCCTGATCCACGCAGATGCCGCCGTCGCGGAGAATATCCGCCAGCCGGTAGCTGGGGCCGGGCCACATCAGCACGTTGGCCTGCAGGCGCTCCCGACGGTAACGGACCGCGTCATAGAGGCGCGGCAGGTCCGCCAGGGCCGTGTTCACGTGCTGCTGCGCCCAGACCAGGTCCGACAGCGGCGCACACGTGTCGACCACGAACTTCAGATCGGCCGCGGGCAGGTGCTGCAGCGACTCCAGCGTGGGGCCCGTCCGGTCGGAACGGACGAAGAAATCGAAAATCTCGACCGGCGGCGCCAGCCGGCGCGGCAGCACCTGAGGGCTGACCTGGCCGTGCGGCCAGTCCGACGGCGGCGGAACATCGTAGACCACGGCGATGGCGAGCGCGAGGTTGGCGTACTGCCGGAAATCGTCCGGGTTGTGCTGCCACAACGCCGCCAGGATCCGCACTACCATCGCGGACTGGTCAAGCGGCGAGAGGAGGGTGAAGAACTGGTTGGAGAAGTCGTGCGATCCCATCACGTAGGCCTGCAGGTCCGCCGGCATGAGGTCGCCCAGCGACTCCGGACCCGGAGCGAGGGTCGGAGGCAGGGTCGCGCCGGCCGGCACCACCTGTCGTTCCGCCTGCGCCCAGCGGTTGACGGCCTCGTTCTCGGATTCGGCCAGGAGATTGGCCCAGCGAAAGAGATAATACCAATCCTGCGCGTCGGACGCCTGTCGCCCGTACCGGGCGAGCGCGATGGTGCGCAACTGCAGCGATACCGGACCCCAGCCCAATTGCTTCGCCTCCGCCTGCAGGGCGGCGACGCGCTCCGCCGGCGGGAGACTCTCGAGTGGGGCGGCGGGCGCCTGCCCCACCACCCGGCCGCACATCAGGACGAAGACGGCGATCCCCCCCGCGACCATCCGGTTCATGCGCGGAGAAAATACAGAAAATCGGCGGATGGCAATGCCGGCGCCGCCGACAAACCGCCGGGGGCCCTCAGGACGACACGCCGGTCGGCCCCGGGGCCGGTTCCTTCTGCCGGAACTCCAGCTTGTCGCCTTCGCGGACGACGAGGATGGGCTCGCCTTCCTTCAGCGAACCACGCAGGACGGCCTCGGCCAGCGGATCCTCCAGGAACTGCTCGACCGCACGGCGCAGCGGACGCGCCCCGTATTTCTCGTCATAGCCCTTCTCGATGAGCAGCGTCTTGGCATCGGGGGTGAATTCCAGCACGAGCTTCTTGTCGGCGATGCGCCGGCTCACCTTGGCCACCTCGAGATCGACGATCTTGAGCAGGTCGTCCTTGTTCAGCGGCCGGAAGAAGACGATGTCGGAGATGCGGTTGAGAAACTCCGGCTTGAAGATCTTCTTCGCCTCCTCGAACACCTTTTCGCGCATCTTCTCCAGATCGTGGAAGTCGTCCTTGCCGCCGGCGGCGAATCCCATGGTGGTCTGCCGCTGGAGCTGCTGTGCCCCCACGTTGGAGGTCATGATGATGATCGTATTGCGAAAATCCACGGTGCGGCCCAGCGAATCGGTCAGGCGCCCGTCCTCCAGAATCTGCAGGAGCAGCTGGATGACGTCGGGATGGGCCTTCTCCACCTCGTCGAAAAGGATGACGGCGTAGGGCCGCCGGCGCACCTGTTCGGTGAGCTGCCCGCCCTCCTCGTAGCCGACATAGCCCGGCGGCGAACCAATGAGGCGGGACACGGAGAACTTCTCCATGTATTCGGACATGTCGAACTGGACGATCGCGTCCTGGCTGGCGAACATCTGCGCGGCCAGCTGCTTGGCGAGCTCGGTCTTGCCGACGCCGGTGGGGCCGACGAACAGGAACGAACCGATCGGCCGGCGCGGATCCTTCAGGTCGGCGCGCGAACGCCGCAATGCCCGGGCGATGGCGATGGTGGCGGCGTCCTGCCCCACGATCACCTTCTGCAGCTCGGTCTCCAACAGGAGGAGCTTTTCGCTCTCCTTCTTCTCCATCCGGCTGAGGGGAATGCCCGTCCAGTCGGCGACGACCTGCATCATCATCTCCTCGTCGATGTTCACCCGCTTCTCCTCGCGCTGGCTCTTCCACTCCTCGGTCACCTGCTCGAGCTTGGCGCGGAGCTGTTTCTCGCGGTCGCGGAACTTGGCGGCCTCCTCGAAGTGCTGCTGGGAGATGGCCTCCTCCTTCTGCCCGCAGACCGCCTCGATCTCCTTGTTCAGGGCCTCGACGTCCGGCGGGCGGCTGAGCGTGGCGATGCGGGCGCGCGAGCCGGCCTCGTCCATCACGTCGATGGCCTTGTCCGGCAGGAAGCGGCCGGTGATGTAGCGGTCGGACAGTTTGGCGGCGGCCTCGATGGCCTTGTCGGTGAAGACCGCCTTGTGGTGGTCCTCGTATTTGCCGCGGATGCCCTTGAGAATGAGAATCGTGTCCTCTACCGACGGCGCCTCGACCTTCACCGCCTGGAAGCGGCGGTCGAGCGCGCTGTCCTTCTCGATGTACTTCCGGTACTCGTTCAGCGTCGTCGCACCGATGCACTGCAGCTCTCCCCGCGAGAGCGCAGGCTTGAAAATGTTCGAGGCGTCCATCGCGCCCTCGGCCGCGCCGGCGCCCACGATCGTGTGGAGCTCATCGATGAACAGGATGACGGTCTTGGACCGCCGGATCTCATCCATCACCGCCTTGATGCGCTCCTCGAACTGGCCGCGATACTTCGTTCCGGCCACCATGAGCGCGAGGTCGAGCGTGACGACCCGCTTCTCGGCGAGAATCTCCGGCACGGCGCCGCTGGCGATCTCCTGGGCCAGCCCCTCGACGATGGCGGTCTTGCCGACGCCGGCTTCGCCGATCAGCACCGGGTTGTTCTTGGTCCGGCGGCAGAGGATCTGGATGACCCGCCGGATCTCCGTCCGGCGGCCCACCACCGGATCCAGCTCGCCCTTGCGCGCCAGCTCCGTGAGGTCGCGCCCGAACGCCTTCAGCGCGGGCGTCTTGACCTCCTTCTTTTCGTCCGCGCCGCCGCCGCGCTGCGACGGGGCCGCGGCCTCCTCGCCGCCTTCGCCGGAAAACTGCGGATCGAGCTCCCGCAGGATCTCCTGCCGGGTCCGTTCGATGTCGACATCGAGCGTCTTCAGCACGCGCGCCGCCACGCCCTCCCCTTCGCGGAGCAGGCCGAGCAGGATGTGCTCGGTGCCCACGTAGCTGTGGTTGAGGGCCTTGGCCTCCTTGCCCGCCAGCGCCAGCACCTTCTTCACCCGCGGCGTGTAGGGGATGCTGCCGGACGTCTTGCTTTCGGTGCCCGTGCCCACCTGCTTTTCCACGGCGGACCGGACCGTCTCCAGGTCGAGCCCCATCTTCTGCAACACGCTCACGGCCACGCCCTGCCCCAGCTTGATCAGCCCGAGCAGGATGTGTTCGGTGCCGACATAATTATGACGGAAGCGGTCGGCCTCCTTGCGGGCCAGCGCCAGCACCTGCTGGGCGCGCGGCGTGAAGTTGTTCATTGGTTCCATGTGAAGCGGAAAGCTGGGGGTTAATTGGTGCCGGCGGTAGTGAAATCCGGCGGACCGAAATTGGCAAACTCGCCCCGCAGGAACCGGCCCCGCAGCAGGTCGCGCTGGCCGGATTCGACCGTGCCGCGGGCGGCATACTGGATGTGTCCGGGCTGGGCCTCGATGAACAGCCGGTCGACCACCGGCCGGCGGGTCTCCGGAAACACCCCCATGTCGATCCCGAGGCGGATCAGGGAAAGGAGATTCATGGACTCGGCCGAGGTCAGGAGCCGGCCGTTTTGCAGGATCCCGAACGCCCGGCCGATCTTGTCATAGAGCTTGTCGGCATCGGTCTCGAGCAAGCGGGCGCGCGCGTTGCGTTCATGTTCGATGATCGTGTTCAGCACGCTGGAGAGCCGTTTGATGATGTCCTCCTCCTGTTCGCCCAGCGTGGTCTGGTTGGAGATTTGAAAGATGCTGCCGCTCGCATCGGATCCCTCGCCGAAAAGCCCGCGCACCGCCATGCCCAGCTGGTTCACGGCGCGCACCACCTTTTCCATCTGGCTGGAGATCACCAGTGCCGGCAGATGCATCATCGCCGAGGCGCGCATCGCGGTGCCCAGGTTGGTGGGGCAGGCGGTCAGGTACCCCAGCGTCGGCGAAAATGCGTAGGTCAACTTCTCCTCCAACTCGCTGTCGAGCGCGTTGATGGTGTTCCAGACCTTCTTCAGCTGAAAGCCGGAGCGCACCACCTGGATGCGCAGAAAATCCTCCTCATTGACCATCACCGAGATCGATTGGTCCCGGCTGATGACGACGCCGGCGCCCTGTTTCGCCGAGCTCAGCTCGCGGCTGACCAAGTGCCGCTCCACAAGAATCTGTTTTTCCAGGTCCGAGAGCTCGTCGAGCGTGAAGCTGAGCGCCCTTTTCATTTGGGCCAGCGAGACGACCGCCCCCATCCCCTCCGTCAACATGGCGCTACGCTGCGCCTCTTTGGCCCACCCCGGGAAGGGCCGATCCGCCAAATTGCGGGCCAACCTCACCCTGGTGGTGAGGACGATCGCACACTTGGCCGCAGCGCCGTCGGCCGGCTCGGCCTGAGATTCGAATAAGGGCGCAATCTTCATGCTATTCCGTCCCCGGCCCCCCGAAGGCTTGTTTGACCTGGTGAATTTCATCGCGATAGCGGGCGGCATCCTCGTACCGCTCGGCCTTGATGGCCTCGTCGAGCTCGACCTGAAGTTGTGTGAGCTTGTCGTAGAGGGACTTACGCTCAAGCGCGTGGCGGGGCACCTTGCCCATATGCACGACGCCCTTGTGCATGTTTGCCAACATCGGGCCGACGACGTCGCTGAAGGCATCATAGCAGGCCGGACACCCGAAGCGGCCGTATTTCTTGAAATCAGCCTGCGTAAAGCCGCATTGCTCGCACCGCACCGTGTCCGCCGGCGTCTCCGGGTTCAACGACGCCTTGAGCAGCAGGTCGGTGAGCGAGAATCCGCTTGGGTCCGTTACGCCCTTGGCCTGCGCACACTCCTCGCAGAGGTCAACCTTGTGGATCTTGTTGTTGACGATCTGCGTGAGATGGACGGTCGCGGGCTTGCCGCAAAGGTCACATTTGAGGGCGTTTGCCATGGCAGTAATATAACACGACAGCGGGCGGCGGCGATGCGGGACCCACAAATGTGTGACACGCACGCAGCCATCCCGGTTTCACCTGCACCTATCATGCCACCGGGCGGGTCTCTGGCAAGGCCGGGGCGCGGCGGCGCCCAGGATTCCTGTCAAAATCCGGTATTCACACCGGTCCGGCCGGCCTAGATCCGGGTGCCTTCGGCCAGCACCCGTCGGCGAAACTCCGTGAGCACGCGGGCGGTGACCGCCCCCGGCTTGCCGTCTCCGATCACCCGGCCATCCAATTTGACGACCGGGATCACCTCGGCGCCGGTCCCGGTGAGGAAACATTCGTCCGCATTCCAGACGTCGTAGCGCGTCAGGTCGTGCTCCACCGCCGGCAGGTTGAGATCGCCGGCGATCGCGAAGATCGTGTCCCGGGTGATGCCTTTCAGCGCCCCCTGCTGCGCCGCCGGCGTGTAGAGCCGGCCCTTTTGCACGATGAACAGGTTGTCGCCGGTGCATTCGGCCACAAAGCCCTGCTCGTTCAGCATGATCGCCTCCAGCGCGCCCGCCTCGCGGGCCTCCAGTTTCGCGAGGACATTGTTGAGGTAGTTCAGCGACTTGATGCAGGGCGGCAACGCGGCCGGACTCATGCGGCGCGTCGGCACCGTCACGATGTTCAGCCCCGTCGTGTAATACTCCGGCGGATAGAGGGCGATCTTGTCGGCGATGATGATCACCCACGGATGCGGACACAGCCACGGCGACAGACCCAGGTCGCCGACGCCGCCGGTCACCAGCAGCCGGATGTACCCGTCGCGCAGGCCGTTTTGCCGGCCCG
>JBJKRV010000291.1:0-8038 GCA_046704465.1 Opitutaceae bacterium
GAACCGGGAGCGAGACGGTCCCGGCTCAACCAACGGGCTACCCCGCTGAATGAAGCCGCGATCTCATATTTGTGGCAGGAAGTTAGCCCAATTGTCCGCTTCGCAAGAATGAGATCCAAAAGAGATCGAAGGGGCAATCTGATCGGATTCCGACCGACAACCCAATCGCGAGGGATGGGGCGGGAACCGATTTCGCGGAAATCGCAGTCACAGGTGTACCAAGCCGGATCGGACCGCCTCGATAGCCGCCTCTGTCCGCGCATTCACGCCCAGTTTGCGAAAAACTACCTTGAGGTGAGACTTCACCGTGTCCTCCGAAATAAACAACGCCGCGGAGATTTCCTTGTTGGACCTCCCTTGCACAATAAACCGAAGGACCTCCTGCTCCCGTTGGGTGAGATCCTCGCGCTTCAGCCTGCTTCCCAACCGCGCCTCGATTCGTGGTGGAAATACGCTCTCACCTCGATGGACCTTGCGGATGGTCTGGGTGATTTCCTCCATGGTGCAGTCTTTGAGAAGGAACGCCTTCGCCCCGGCGTGAAGCGCCCGGTAAATGTCCTCGTCCAAGTCAAATGTGGTCAGCACCACGGTCCGCGTCCTGGGAAGCGTAGCTGAAATAGTTGAAATGGCTTCGACTCCCCCTTGCCCGGGCATCCGTAGGTCCATCAGGACCACATCCGGCCGATGTTTGCTCACGACCGCGAGCGCTTCTTCTCCGGTTCCTGCCTCACCCACGACCAGCATGTCCGGTTGCCTTCTAACAACGGTGACCAATCCCATGCGCAGTGCCGGGTGGTCATCTGCAATGACGACTCGGATGGGAGGTTCGCCACCTTCTTTTCCCGCATGTTGTGCCACTACTGAAGACATCTACAACTCAGGTCTCTTGGCATCGAGGCCAAACGTTGTCCGTTGGTCACGCCAAATCGCCTCCCTCAAACGGGTGAGTCCTTCGAGTTCGTGATTCGGGCCTTGCTTGCTCCCACTTTTCCGGGCTTGCCGCGCATGCGGGCGACATTCTTCCGCCACCCCCAGCAGCACCATCATTCCCCACGCTCATCTTTGGGGTCCTCTTGTCGCCTGATGTGCCCAATCAGCCGATAAATCCTACGTGTAACCAGAAAGCCGAACAAAAACCACGACCATCCATCAATGCCGCCCAGCCTCGCCGAATCCCACTCTGAATATGCCTTCCCTTCGTCACCTGAGCTGGAGCGTCAGGTCAAAAAGCGGTTTCGTGACCACTTCGGACACCATCCTGACTACATGATTTTGGCTCCAGGAAGAGTAAATGTCATCGGCGAACACGTCGATTGCAGCGAGGGACCGGTCCTTCCGGCGGCCATCGAACGCTGGATCGGCGCCGCCCTACGCTCCCGAGCTGACGATGGCATGATCCGATGTGCTGCGAGCAGCCTCGCGCGTTCCTGCGCCGAGGCAACTCCGAGCCGCTGCTGTCCCAGCGCAAGGTGCCCCCGCGGGGTGCGCTGCCACCGGAGCCCGGCTCAAGTTTGCACAATCACAGCCAAGATTTCCAGATACTCGGCGGCTAGCCAGGAGCGCGGCCATAGGTGGCCTTGCTGGGGGTCTCCCTTTCTTGACCGATTTCCTTTGGGCGCCCATCGAGCACCGGCCTCAGCCTATCTGGCAGCACAAAAACGGCCCATGCCAGCCGCGATACATCCGGAACGTGATCGGCCGGCACCCAAGCGACCTTCTCCCGCCATCGTGTTCTGGCCATGCGTTGGTGTCCGTAACCCACTTTTGGTCATCTGACGGTACCCAACCATTGACCCCTACTCGGATTCTCGGTGCGGAGCTGGCCAAAACATGGTGCCGAATTCGGCCACCTTATGATATCCTCGACAAAAGCCAGCAGGGCGACGCCGGGCCCACGGGTCGGCACCGGAGATCCGATGGGACACGACCACCGCGAGCCGTCTCAGGGACGGCGCTCTGTTACTTTCCGCGATCGACCGGACCGGGCTTCTTCCACGAGAGCTGGAGGCGGCGGAGGAACTCCTCGAAGAGCTGTGGGGCGAATCCGCGGGGATTGAACCACGGCCGGTCCGACGGTTGCTGCGCCAGGCTCACGATGAGCGGCAGGGCCGACAGCGACGCCGATCCGGATTGGTCGCAGAAGGTGAAGAGGACCTCGGAAAACTTGGCGGAATGTCGGACCATTTCCACGGTTTCGGCCGTCGGCCGGGCGCAATTCGCGGCGGGAGAGGTCACCAGGTATTCGCGGCAGGCCGAGGGGCGCCCGGCGTGGATCGAACAGGACTCGTCCTCCAGAAATGGACAGGCAATGTGCTCATTGAAATAGTCCAGGCCGATCCGGCGCCTTTCCTCGCGGCTTTTCCCGGTCAGGTCGGTCAAGGAGGACAGGAGCCCCTTCTGCTCCAGCTGGGTGACGGCCTTTTCGAACCGCTCCGTGACCCGCGCCCGGGTTTCGGCCGGGAGGCCGGCCACCACCCGCGTCAGGTGCAGGGCTTCGACCTCGCTCACCGGCACCAACTGCCGGCAGCAGGCGCCGCAACCCTTCCGGCAGGAAACCCGTTTCCCGGATGGGATCGCGATCTCGGTCCACGCCTGGATCAGCGCGTCCTGGAACTTCCAGAGCAGGGGGAGCAACTCGAGCAGCGTGACCTCCCGGTTGGGCACGCCAAACTCCGCCGTGTACGAACGCCCCTCGATGTCGAGGGCGATCCGGTAGGTCGTCGATGCGGGGGGAGTGTCGCTCATGACCGCTCTTTCACGCCGCGGCCGCGGGATGCCGGAAGACTAGATCTTTTCCCGACCCTGTTCACCACGCCAAAAGGAATCGCTTCGAACGAAAGGGCAAGCGGCCCCGCGCCGGCCACCAAGGATGGCGGTCCGCGGATCGCCCCGCCGCGAGATTGGTTTGGACACGCCCCACGAGTGACCCGATAGATCAATGGGTGCGCACGATGAATTCCGGCGCGGGCGGTATTCGCAGCCGGCCTCGCCCGGGCGACTCACCCGCCCGCCGCGACGACCCCAAAACCCTCCAATCATGAACGCCCCGCCTTCCAACGACTACGATCGCGTCGCCTACCCCAGCATGGCCCACCCCCAGACGTTCGCGGAAACGCTGGCCGTAAGCGGCTTCCTCCGGGGGCTGGACGTGGCGCCGCCGAGCCGGTGCCGGGTGCTCGAACTGGGCTGCGGCGACGGTTTCAACCTCGCCGCCATGGCGGTGGTGCATCCGGAAGCGACCTACACCGGGATCGACTACTCGGCGGACGCGATCGCCCGTGGCCGGCGCCTGATCGGCGATCTCGGCCTGGACCAGATCCGCCTCATCGCGGCGGATATCCGGAAACTGGACCAGATCGACCCATCATCGGAGCCATTCGATTACATCGTCGCCCACGGCGTTTACTCCTGGGTGCCGGCCGACGTCCGCGAGGCGCTGCTGGCCGCAATCGGCCGCCGGCTTGCGCCGCAGGGCGTCGCCTTCGTGAGCTACCTCGCCCTGCCCGGCGCCCACCTGCGCGAACTGGTGCGGACGATGATCCGCTTCCACACGCGGTTTGAGAAGGATCCGCACGCGAAGGCGGCGCAGGCCAAGGCCCTGCTGCACCTCATCGCCGAGGGCACCACGGATCCGAACTACTATGCGCGGACGATTGCCGCCGAGCTCGAGCTGATCGAGGCGCACAGCGACGAATCGCTTTTCCATGACGAGCTGTCGGCCGTGAGCGCACCGCTGCTGTTCACGGAGTTTGTCGAGCAGGCGGCACATCACGGGCTCCAATTCCTCTCCGACTCGGAATATCTGCTGCCGGTGGGCCGTGCCCTGAGCGAGACCGCCTGGGAACAACTGCGCCCGCTGGAAGCCAACCGCATTCTGCAGGAACAGTACCTGGACTTCATTCACGGCCGGCGTTTCCGGCAGACCCTGCTCTGCCGCGCCGGCCTGCCCCTCCATCTGGATGCCGGCCGAACCGACTGCCTCTGGGCGAGCTTCAGTGGGCAGCCAGTCGGCGCCAACCCGGAGCTGGCGAATGACGCACCGGCGGAATTCCACGGACTCAAGGCCGCGGCGTTGCGCGTCACTGCCCCGGCAGAAAAGGCGACCCTGTACGAACTCGCCGCCCGTCGGGGGGCCGCCATGCCCGTTCCGGACCTGATCCGGGCCGTCCGCGACCGGCTGGCCGGCGCCGGCGTCGCTCCCGAGGCGGATTTCGAGCCGGCGCTCCGCCAGTTCCTCTGCCGCACGGCGCTACCGGGCCTGGTCGAATTGTCATGGGGCGAGGAGCCGTACACGCTCGCCGTCCCCGAGCGCCCGTGCGCACACCCGCTGGCGGTCTGGCTCATGCAGCACGATGCGCCCTCGGTTTTCAGCTACACCGGGCGGTTCGTCGAGGTCAACGGCGCCCTCGGCCGTCATCTGCTCACGCTGCTCGATGGCACTCGCGACCGCCCGGCGCTCGAGACGGAAGTCCGTGCCTTCCTCGCGGCGCGGCGCGCGGCGGCCCTGGCGGCGGGCGAGGAGCCGAGCCTGCCGGCGCCGGATGATCCAGGCATCCCCGAGCAACTCGCACGCAGCCTGACCGGCCTGGCCGGACTGGGGCTGATCCGACGCCCGTGAACCGAAGACCGTCGGCCGGCGTTGAGTTTGAAGCGGCGCGGCGCGCCGGTGCCGCCAAATTGTCCACTTTCGCCGGAGCGGCGACCTTGGCAGCGAGGAGGGTTTCTGTTACGCCACCGGTGGGGCGACCAAAAACCGCAAGGGAACACCATGAGTTTCGACATTAGCCTGGGCGAGAACCGGCCGCCGGCCCGGCCCACCGCGGACACGCCATTTCGCATTCTGGTGCTTGGCGACCTCGACGCCCGGTCCAGCCGCGGCCTGGTCCAGCCGTTGGCCGACCGCCGCCCGGTGCACGTCGACGTGGACAACTACGAAGCGGTCCTGGAGCGATTGGGGGCCGACGTGCAACTTGGCTTGCCCGGTGCCGAGGACGCCCCGATCCATCTCAAGGCGCGCGGCATCGACGACCTGCATCCCGACCGCCTGCTCAAGAGCATGGAGCAGTTCGCCGCGTTGCGAAAGACGCGCGAGCTTCTGCTCGACCCGGCCACCTTCGCCCTGGCGGCCGCCGAGGTGCGAACGTGGTGCGCCCCGTCTTCCGCCGCCGGACCTTCGGACACCGGCAGCGTCGCGCCGCCGACGCAAAGCCCGACCGGCCGCGAATCGGATGCCGACACGATCGAACGCCTTCTCGGACGCGCGCCGGCACCCGCGACCACCGCGGGCAGCACTGCCGCCGATCTGATCCGCCGGGTCGTCGCACCGCACGTCGTGGCGGCGCCGGCTGCCGACCAGCCGGCCCTCGTGGCGGCGGTGGAGGAGGCGATGGCGGACTTGATGCGCGCCGTGCTGCACGATTCCGGATTCCGGGCACTGGAGTCGACCTGGCGGGGAATTGACTTCCTCCTCCGCCGCGTCGAGTCGGGCGACAGCCTGCGGGTGTCGGTTCTGAACCTATCGCGTTCGGAGCTCACGGCCGACCTGCTTGACCGCGATGATCTGCGGCAAAGCGCCCTGTTCCGCATCCTGGTCGAATCCGCGGTGCAATCATCGGCGGCCGCCCCCTGGGCGTTGGTGCTGGGCCTCTATCCGTTCGGTTCCAAACCCGCCGACTTGGAGGTGCTGGGGCGCCTGGCCAAGATCGCCCGGGCGGCGGGCGCTCCTTTCGTCGCCTCAGCCGAAGAATCCCTCTGGCAGCTCGCGCTGGAGTCGCCGCCGCCGGACGATCCAGGCGTCGAGGGATGGACCGCGCTTCGACAATCAGCCGGTGCGGAGTACCTCGGCTTGACGTGTCCGCGCGTGCTGCTGCGCCTGCCCTACGGCCGGGCGACCGATCCCGTCTCGACCTTTGCCTTCGAGGAGTTCGCAGGACGCCCCGAACCCGCCGGCTACCTGTGGGGTCACCCCGCGCTGGCGCTGGGAGCACTGCTCGGAGAGCAGTTTGTCGAATCAGGCTGGGAGATGAGTCCGGGAGCCGGGATGGAACTGGGGGAGCTCCCGGTCCACACCTGGAAGGAGGGAGCGGAGTCTTGCGCCACGCCATGCGCCGAGCAATGGATCCCGGACGCGCACGTGGAACGGCTCCTGAACTTCGGTCTGATGCCTTGGCAGTCGATCCCCGGGCGCGACGCCATCCGCCTGAGCCGCGTGCAATCCATCCGCCGACCGCTGACCGGACTGGCGGGCCGCTGGCAAGCGGACGCGTCCGGCTGAGCCGGGATCCCGACCGCCGCCGGCGGAAGCGTGCCCGTGGGGTTGCCGGGCGGGACCAGCACCTCCATGCTCGTCTGGGACGCCCCGAGGGCACCATCCGCGCCCGGCCCCGCGGGGCCAAGAAAGTCTTGGCTCCCGGCGGACCGGGATATTAGCTAGAAGCTACCCTCGATCGAGGCACCAAGCGCACTGCCTCGCGCCACCCGATCTCCTCCTCACCGGCGTTTTGCCTATGTCAAAGTACACCCAAGAGAACCGCGTATTGCGGATATCGGACGACCTCTTTGGCAAAGACGTCCTCCTCCTGAAGGAATTTCGCGGTGTCGAAAGGCTGGGGCGGCCGTTCCAGTACGAGCTGACTCTTTTCAGCGAGACGCCCAATCTCTCCTCCGAAACCATCCTGGGCAAGCGCGTGACCGTGTACCTCGACACCGGGAGGCGGGACGAGAACTACGATCCGATCATCCGATACTTCAACGGCTTCGTCAGCCGGTTTTCCCAAATCACCCACGAGGGCCCGCTGTATGAATATCATGCCACGATGGTGCCGTGGATCTGGTTCCTGACGCTGTCGTCGGACTGCCAGATCTTCCAGAGCCTCTCCGTCCCGCAGATCCTCGGCGAGGTGTTCAACCACTTCGGCTATTCGGGCGCCGTGCGCAACACGATCCCCGCCACCTCGCCCTACCGCACCCGCGACTATTGCGTGCAGTACCGGGAGACGGCGTTCCAGTTCGTCAGCCGGCTGATGGAGGAGGAGGGAATCTACTACTACTTCGACCACTCCGACGGCCAGCACCTGCTCGTCCTGTGCGACTCGCCGGCCGCCCATGACCCGTTCGCCGGCTACGAAACGATCGAGTACAATCCGCATCCGGAGCATGACGACCAGACCCTGTTAACGTGGCAGGTGCGGCACGAGCTGCAGCCGGATGCCTACACGACCTGCAACTTCAATTTCACCGACCCGTCGAACCCCCTGGTGGCGACCGCCGGCGCGGGCAGCAGCTCGCCGACCGGGCTGTTCGATTACCTCGGGGAGCAGAGCCCCGAGGACAAATATCCCTCCCTCAGCAGCGCGCAGCGCGACTACGAACGCTACAGCCAGACGCGCCTGGAGGAGCTCCGCGCGCGATGTGAAACCTATGAAGGGAAGGCCAATGCTCGCGGCCTCGAGGCCGGACGGTGGTTCACGCTGCGCGGCGGGACGGTCTTGTCCGCGGACGCTGCCTTCCTTGTCACGGCCGCGGACTACGAGATTTCCGCGGCACCCTTCCGGTCGGATGGCGATCCCACGGAATTGGAGCTCGCCTTTGCCACCACGGTCACGGCGATTCCCCGGGCCGTGCCCTTCCGCTCGCCGCGTTTGACTCCGAAACCGGTGGTGGACGGGCCGCAAACGGCAATCGTGGTCGGACCCAGCGGAGAAAAGGATCCCGGGTCGGGCGGCACCAAAATCAACACCGACGAGTACGGGCGGGTGAAGGTGCGCTTTCACTGGGACCGCCGCACCAGCGCCAACTCGGGCTCGTGCTGGATGCGCGTCTCCCAAGGCTGGGCCGGGAAGGGCTGGGGCGACATGGCGATCCCGCACGTCGGCCACGAAGTCATCGTCGACTTCCTGGAAGGCGATCCGGACCGGCCGATCGTCACCGGGCGGGTCTACAACGGCACCAATCGGCCGGCGTACAATCCCGCGGATTACACCCGGCTGCGCGTGCTGCGGGACGATTCGGGCAACCAGATCATCCTGGATTCCGATCC
>JBJKRV010000292.1:0-7967 GCA_046704465.1 Opitutaceae bacterium
TACCGCGATTTCCCCGAGCAGTCCGGCCGGGTGAATGATGCGGAGGTGGCGCTGATCCGCGAGACCCGGGCCGTCTCCCGGCGGGCGCCGGTGACGGAGCTCCGCCGCCGGCTCCACCACGCCGGGCCCGGCACCTGGTCCATCCTGCTCGCCAACCCGACGCTGCTCGCCAACGACTGGGCGTTCTTCGTCTTCGGCTACAACCTGTTTTTCTTCATGGGGTGGCTGCCGACCTACCTGACCCGGGCGTACGGGCTGAACCTCCGCCAGGTCGGCTGGCTCACGGTGCTGCCATGGGCGCTGGCGGCCGTCCTGTTGTACGTGGTGGGCCACCTCTCGGACCGGATCCTGCGCTCGACCGGCCGGCTGCGGCTGGCGCGTTCGTACCCGATCTGCATCTCGCAGCTGCTGGGCGGCCTCTGCCTGGTGCCGCTACTCGGCCGGCATTCGGTGGCCGTGGCGTGGGTGGCGCTCTCGCTCGCGGTCGGCTTCAACATGTCGGCGAATTCGGCTTTCTACGCCGTGAACGTCGACGTGATCCGGGAGAAATCCGGGACCGCGCTCGGGATCATGGACTTCTTTTTTGCCGTGGCGGGCCTGGTGGCTTCAACGATCACCGGCTGGATCGTGCAGGTGAGCGGATCCTTTCGCGGCGCCTTCCTGCTCGTGATCGTGTTGAATCTCACCTCGGTCGCGGGCGTGCTCCGGTGGCACCATCCGGACTCGGCCCGGCCGGCGTCGCCACCGGCGAAATCGTGAAGATGGAGCCGAAAGAAACTTGCCCACGAGCGAATTTCGGGAGAGAAAACGTCGTGTCGGCCGGGTAAGCCGGCTTTCAACCCATCCCAACTACTCAACCCATGCCAAAGAAATCCGCTCGCAAGCCAAATGCTGCCTTCATGAAACCCCTCACCCCCGACGCCGCCCTCGGCGCGGTGGTCGGCGCGAAGGCGATGCCCCGGACCCAGGTCGTCAAGAAGCTCTGGGCCTACATCAAGAAGAACGGGCTGCAGGACAAGAAGAACAAGCGCATGATCAACGCCGATGCCGCGTTGAAGGCCGTCTTCAAGGGCAAGACGAAGGTCAACATGTTCGAGATGACCAAGCTCGTCTCGAAGCATCTGAGCTGATCTCCGGCCTCGCCGGTTTTTTGAGGCGCCGTCTTTCGGGACGGCGCCTTTTTCTTGCGGCCATGCCCGGCGGCCGGATCAGCCGAACGGCTTGCGGTTGTCCGGCTGGGGCCGCGCCGAGCCGGTGATGCGGGCGTAGGTGGCGTTGTCGACCGTTTCCGGATTGGCCTCGACCAGCGCGCGGATCCACTCGGGCCGGCGGGCCTTGAAGACCGCCCGCTGGGCCAGAATGTTGAGGCCGGGGCCGACATAGTAGGCGGCGGGGCGCCAGCTGACGGCGTCCTTCGGCACCGGATGCCGCCGGAGGGCGTGACGGCGCATCCGGAGCGTCAGCCAGACGCCGAGGACGACGCAGGCCAGCGGCGCCGCCCAGACCGTGAAAACCAGCGCGGGGTGAGGCGACGCGTAGCCGAGCGTCAGGCCGAACGTGACCGGCACGAGTATGACCACGGCAAGCCACAACCACACGCACCGTGACCGGTACCGGATATTGGCGAGCGTCGCCTCGGCCGCATCGGCCGCGTAATAGAAAGTCTGGTCGCACCGGTCCCAAAGGGTGAGAGGGGACCAACTGATGTAGGAGTACCGCAGCTCGGTATCCGCCGGCCGGAGCGTCGACGGGCAGAGCCGGGGCATCCGGAGGCTGTCTCCTTTCAATCCAACGGACGTCCATCGTTTGCTCATGGGAGTCGGGGTGACGGCGTACTAGAAGCCGCCGAAAATGATGTAGACCAGGCAGGCGGCTGCGCCGAGCGCGACCCAGGTCTGGATCCAGGCGGGGGAAAACGGATCGAGAATCAGGCAACGGACGGGCAGGCGAGGCTGCCCCCGGCCGGATGGCAGCAGCGGCTCGCCAGCCTTGGCACCGCCGGCCTTCGCCGCCGCCAGCACCTGCTCGAGCTCCTGCTGGCGCGCCGCGCTCCGAATCTTGTGCTCGAGGTTGTCGCCGGGGAAAGTGAACCGGTAGGCGCGGCCGGAATAGCGCTGCCACGTCGAATAGGTGTCCACCAGGTTGAACTTGGTGGCCTCCTGCAGGCGAAAGCCCAGCACGCCGCCGTGCGACCGGCCGACTTTGATGATGCCGGCCGGGGTCACGAGGACGAACGGGCGGATGCCGCTGCGCGCCGTGCGGACCCGGGCGGCCAGGCAGACGAGGCCGTACCCGGCGGAAAGGGCCGCCGCCGCCCAGATCCCGTCCAGCAAGTAGGGATGCCAGACAAACCAGCCCTGGAGCGAAAGCCAATGGGCGGTCAGGGCCAGGGCGAGGGCGACAACAAAACTGCCGAAGCCGACCAGCGCGAGCAACCGCGGCCGGTCGAGGGATTCAAAATAGGCGCCGGCCGGGGGCGGTTCACGGCCGGTGGAAATCGCGGCCAGCCGGGTACGCCGTTCGGGCTCGAGCTCGTAGAAGGACCAGAACATTTCGGACGCGGTTGGGTGGGGGGAACGGGCTCGCGGTGCCGCCGGTCAGCCGGAGGATCCGACGAGCCGAAAAACGACCGGGAGTTTGCTGCGCGGGAGCAGGGCCACCGTCCACGGGTACGTGATGGCCTCGATCACATACGTTTCGGGCGACGGCTTGATTTCGCGGTAGCGGACAACCAGGTGCCCGTGCTCGACGGCGGCGGAGACGACGTCGGCGCGGTAGCCCCCGGTCGGCCGCTCGCCGATGGCGATGAACACGGCCATGCTTGCAGCCGGATCGAGGCGGCAGGGAGGGGACCGGCGCACCCGTTCCCAGAGGCTCCCCCAAGACCGGGAGTCGTGGATGACGTAGGCTTGGAAGCCACTGCCTCCGCCCCACGAGCCGTGCCACTGGCGGATGGATGCAGCCGGCTGGCTCGCGGCGGCCTTGTTTGGCGCCGGAGCGGCCTGCGAGATGCCCGCGGCGGTGGCAAACCCGGCCGTGAGCGCGAGGATCCGGGCGAAGGAAGCGTGAAGCAGACGGGTTGTCATCGGATGGCAGGGAGTGGGATTTTCAGCGGGGATCGAGGACGCGGCCCAGGAACAGGATTCCTCCGTCGGCATTGTCGCGGATCAGAAACAGGAACGGGTGATCGACGTCGAACCTGGGGGTGTCATCGGGGTGGTAGAGAGCACCCAGCGTGCCGGTCTCGGCGGTGGCGGCGGCGGCCACGGTCCCTTCCTCGTCCACGTCGATGCAGGCCTTGTGGACGATCTCGGAAATGAACAGGCCGGGCGCGGCGCCCAGACCGGAGAAATCGGCGCGCGCCGGATCGAAGGCCGTCGCCAGCCCCAGTCGGCGGAGCGGTCGGGCCAGGCTGACCGCCTGGGAAAAGCGAAACTTCGGCAGCGACACGTCCACGGCCGTCGGGGTGGCCCTTGCGAGAGCGCCCAACCAGCCGTCAAGCGCCGCCGCCGTCAGCCGGCGCTCGAGCGCGGTCAGGCCGTCGTCCGCCGCGGGCAGGAGGATGACCATGGACAGGCCGGCGTCCTGGTAGGGCATTTCCAGCAGATCGAGACGGTCGCGGTGGAGCAGACGGAAATGGCCGCGTTGGGTCATCGTGGGCACTTCGATTGACGCCCCGTTGCCGAGGGTGAACTCGGCGGGCATCGTGGCGTCGGGATGGAACGCCTGCTGCCAGCGCCCCTTGAAGTAGATGGCATTGCAGACCACGAGGCGTGTCCGGGCATTCACCCCGCCGGGCCCGATCAGGCTTGTGATCTTGCGCCGGGTGGCAGTCGCCACCCAGTCGTTGATCTCGTCGCGAGCGGCACCGGCATCGCGGGCGAAATCGACGGTCCGCACGGTCGCGGCGTAGTACCTTTTGGCCAGGTGAAGAAACGCGGGTTGGAAGCCGGCGCCCGGCGGTCCCCAGAGGGAATTGGCGATCACGAGGTTTCCGCCCATCTCGTCGGGTTCGAAGCCCGCGGTGTGGAGCGCGAAAGCCTCCGCGATGGCTTCGGGCGAGCCGGTGAGGTGCAGGACCCGATCGATTTCGACCGCCGTGCGTCCCCGGGCGCCGCCGCCGGTGACCGCCAGGACCAGCGCAACGCTATAGGGTGAAAAGAAGAGGTTTCCGCTCCCGGTTCGGAGCTGGGAATAGACGTCGAGCGCGAAGGCGTCGTTGGCCCGAACCAGGGTGGACGCATCGAGCGGCGGCACGTCGGGCACGTAGCGTGCGTCCTTCGCCGTTCGTGACGGCGCAGACTGCCCGGGCGCCGCATAAGTATGCAGGGCCACCGCCATGGTCGCGGTCAGGATGAGGCAACGGCCAACTTTCGGGGGGTACATCGTCCGGGGTAGCGGCTCGACTAAAGCAAATAATTCGCTCTGCCGGCGGGAGTCAAACGGACGGCGGAATTTTCCCGCGCGTGAGTCGAAAGCGACGGCCGGGCGCGGTCCGACGCCACGCCGGCGCCGGCGTGGGCCGGCGACTCCGGGGTTGCGGTGTCGCGCGGCCGGTTGGATGATGTCGCCGGGACATTCGCCTGAAATCCGCCGGCTTGGGCGGCGTCTCTCGCGATGTTCCGTCCCCGGCGACACCCCGAATCGACGCGGCGACTTCCCTGACTGCGTAGCTCAACCCGCCCGACTCCCATCATGCATCTTCATCGTGCGCTTTTTTCCCTGATTGTGTCCGCCGCCGTCCTGTTGCCGGCCGGCCTCCAGGCCCAGTCGCCGGCCGGCGGCGGTCAGGTGCCGCCCAAGTCCTGGATCGATCCGGACACCGGACACCGCGTCATCCGGCTGACGGACGAGCCCGGCACCGACAGCTTCTACTTCAACGTCAATGCCTACACGCCCGACGGGAAGGAAATGGCATTCACCACGCCCGAGGGCATCTCGGTCATGAGCCTGGAAACCTTCCAGAGCCGCCGCGTCGTGACCGGACCGGTGCAGACGATCGCGGTCGGACACAAGACGCCGACCGTCTACTACGAGCGCAAGACCAAGGATCCGTTCCATTCGACGCTCTGGGGCACCAACCTCGACACGGGCGTGACCCGCAAACTGGCGGACCTGCCGCGGCGCGCCCGTATCTTCACGATCAACGCGGACGAAACCCTCGCGGCCGGCGCCTATATCGAGGGCGACGCCAACGCCGGCGGGGCGTATGACGGCACCGCTCCCAGCGGCCGCATGTCGAAGACCAACCTCGGCGAGCCCGTCAACAAGGGCGAGATGATGCGCCGGCGGCTGGCGGCCAAGCTGCCCATGACGATGTTCACGCTCAACCTGAAGACGGGCCAGGTGACGAACCTGATCCAGCACAGCACGGACTGGCTCAACCACCTGCAGTTCTCGCCGACCGACCCCACGCTCCTGATGTATTGCCACGAGGGCATGTGGTGGCTCGTCAACCGGATCTGGGTGATGCACACCGACGCCACCGACAATCAGCTCGTCCACCAGCGCACGATGGAAATGGAGATCGCCGGCCACGAATGGTGGGGCGCCGACGGGAAGACGATCTACTACCAGCTTCACGACCGGGGCATGAACATCTCGTACATCGCCAGCGACAACCTCGTGACCGGCCGGCGGGTCTGGTTTCACTACACGCCCGACATGTCGTCCATCCACGACAATTCGTCGCCCGACGGGACGATGTTCTGCGGCGACGGCGACCGACGCTCGCCGTGGATCTTCCTGTTCCGCCCGGTGCCCACGCACGACCAGGGCACGCTCGGCACGCACCTGATCAGGACCGGCTATCTCGTGGCGGAGAAGCTCGTCAACATGTCGAAGCAGAACTACCGCCTCGAACCGAACCCCAGCTTCACCCCCGACGGGAAATACATCATTTTCCGGTCGAACATGTTTGGCCCGGATTACGCCTTCGCCGTCGAGGTCGCGAAGGCGAAATGACCGCGGCGTCCGCTCGCGTGAGGGGTTTTCAATGACACTGCTCTGGATGCCGGCCTGACCTTCCGGAAGAGGAAGGGCAGATTCCGGTTCGTGAGAGCAAGCGCGCCATCCCTGGCCTCCGGTGCGATGCCGCGGAGAGAAGGCAAAGCAGATGCAACTGCGGCGTCCCTGAGCCCTGGCGGGCGCCAGTTTTTTCACTCGAGTTGCATTGAGGGGCCTGCGGGCAACAAAACTTCGGTCGGCACGCAGATTCGACTCGCGCCGGAGCGATCCTGCCGCCTAAGAGAAAGTCGCCCCAAGCGGTTGCCCCCGCGTGTCTCGCCTTTCGACCATCGTATCAGCCTTAGGTGCTGTTGTTATCCTTGCCTCGATCGTATCCGTCTGGGCCGCTGTGGTCGCGGCTCCAGAAGGCTACGAAGATGCGCAGGGCTGGCACCAGGGCCAGGACCAGCAGTGAATCCTGAACCAAGCCGCGAGCCCGGCGGCGGTCGGGTGCGGTTTGACTGAATTCGGCCTTGGGCGGGATCTACGGCGAAGCTAGTTCCTTCCGCAGTTGCTCGCGGAGTCCGGGGTAGTCCGGATCCAGGGCGAGCGCGCGGCGCCATTCCGCCAAACCCGCCGCCCGGTCGCCGCGGAGCATCAGGACGGAGCCCAGGGCCACGTGGGTCCCGCCATTGTTTGGAGCCACCTCGACGGCCCGACGGCAGAGGTTCTCGGCCGTGGCCAGTTCGCGCCGCCCGATAAAAATCTGGGCCGCGCCGATCAGGGCGTCGGGATCATTCGGTGCCGCCGCCAATACGGTCTCGTAAAGGAAGAGCGCGGCGTTCAGATGCCCCTGCCGGGCCGCGCCGCCCGCGAGCACGAGCGTCCGGGTGCGGAGGGTCGGGGAGGTGCGCAGGGCGGGGAGCATCCGGCGGCGCGCGGCATCGGGCCGGCCGAGGTTAAAGTCGACCAATCCGAGCTGACATTCGACGTCCGGATTGTCGGGCCGAAGGGCGAGTGACGAACGCAGGAGATCCGCGGCTTCGGCCAGCCGGCCCTGCCGCTCGCGGATGCTGGCGAAGGTGATGCGCGCATTGGCGTTGTGCGGACTGAGGGTGCAGGCCAGCTCCGCGTGGACCGCCGCTTCATCCATCCGGTCGGCGTCGAACAGGGCCGAGGCCAGGAGATCCTGCGCCATGCCGTTGCGCGGCGACAGGGAAACGGCGTGCGAGAAAAGCGTCACCGAGTTGTGCCACACCCCTTCCTGGTTCCAGGTGCGCGCGGCGCAGGCGGCCAGAATGAGCACCGCGGCGACGGCCGCGCCGGTGCGCCGGGAGGGGGAGCCGAAGAGGGGACGCAGGCTCCACAGTGCGGCGATCTCGATGCCAAGCATCGGCAGGTAGGTGTAGCGGTCGGCCATCGACTGGAACCCGACCTGGATCAGGCCGAGCACGGGGAGCAGCATGATGAGAAACCAGAGCCAGCCGGCGGCGATCCACGGGCGGCGCCGCCGTTCGCGCCAGGCGAACCAGCTGATGCCAAGCGCGAGGGCCGCGGCGCCCAGCACCGCCGCCGCCGGCCAGGCCCCGGGGTGCGAGTAGCACACGATGAGATCGGTCGGCCACAGGAGCTTGCCGAGATAACGCGCGATCGCGACCACGGCGTTGCCGGCGCGGACGCCCAGCGGTTGGTGCAGCACGAACGCGCCGATGGCCCGCTGCATCACCAGGGTGGCGACGCCGGCGGCGCCGGCGAGCGCGAGGAAGGGAACCTTCTCGAGGAGGCGGAGCCGCAGGGGGGAGTCGGGCGCCCGGCGGGCCAGCGGCCAGAAGTCGAGCACCAGGAGGAGAAACGGCAGGGCGACGAGGATGGGCTTGCTCATCAGGCCGGCCGCGAAACAGGCGAGCGTCAGCCCGTAGGCGCGCCCCCAGGGCCGGCCGGCGGCGCGGTGACCGGCATAGCGGACATAGGCGAGCAGCGTGAGCAGGAAGAAGCATCCGCTCATCACGTCCTTGCGCTCG
>JBJKRV010000293.1:0-7204 GCA_046704465.1 Opitutaceae bacterium
GCTCGGGTTTGCCCCGATCCCGATTCTCGGCGACCCAGGGGGCGGTCAGCGGCTTGTTGCGGAGGAGGTTCCGGCCGGTGGCGGAGCGCAGGTAGAGCGTCTCCAGCGCCTGGTGAAACGCGAGGCAGGCCGCGCCGATCTGCTCGAGCTGTGTCACCTGCTCCCGTGTCAGCGGCCACGCCTCGGGCGACAGCTGCCAGGTCTTCGCTTCGAAAAGCGGATGGGCGTCCAGGGCCGAGCGGATGGTTTCGTACGGGAGCATGCGTGGAGGCCAGAAGCCAGAAGCCGGAAACCGGAAAGTGCAAGCCGGCGCCGCGGATCGACGGACGCCCGGTCGCGGGACCCGTCCCGCCCCGGACTACTCTTCCATCTGGATCGCCTTGTTGCGGTGGCGCGGCTGCCCGGCGCGCAGCCAGGCGTAGATGTAACGGTCGAGATCGCCGTCCAGCACGCCCTGGGTGTCGCTCGTGCTCACGCCGGTGCGCAGATCCTTGACCATCTGGTAGGGCTGCAGGACGTAGCTGCGGATCTGGCTGCCCCAGCCGATCTCGCCCTTCTCCCCGTAGAATTTCTCCATCTCGGCCCGCTTTTCGTCCTGCCGCTTTTCGTAGAGGCGGGCCTTGAGCACCTTGAGGGCCGAAAGCTTGTTCTTGAGCTGGGAGCGTTCGTTCTGGCACGCGACCACCAGGCCCGTGGGCAGGTGGGTGATGCGGACCGCCGTGTCGTTCTTCTGGGTATGCTGCCCGCCCTTGCCGGACGACCGGAACGTGTCGATGCGCAGTTCCTCGTCCTTGAGCTCCACCGTCACATCGTCATCCAGCTCGGCGATGACGTCGACCGCGGCGAATGATGTGTGCCGGCGCTTGTTCGCGTCGAACGGACTGATCCGCACCAACCGGTGCACGCCGCGCTCGGCCTTGGCGTAGCCGTAGGCATTCTCGCCCCGGATGACGAGCGTGGCCTTGCTGATCCCGGCCTCGTCTCCCGCCTGCACGTCCTGGACTTCGACGACAAACCCCCGGCGCTCGGCCCAGCGGTTGTACATGCGAAAGAGCATGTCCGCCCAGTCGCACGATTCGGTGCCGCCCGCCCCCGCCTGGATGCTGAAGATCGCGTTGTTGCGGTCGAACTGGCCGGTGAGAAAGCTCTGGAGCTCGATCCGGTCGAGGTCCGCCGCCAGCGCCACGGTGGTCTGTTCCAGCTCGCGGCCGTAGGCCTCCTGCTCCTCCGCCGTGGCCGATCCCACGAGCTCCAACATCACGTCCGCGTCGGCCAGTTTGCGGTTGAATTCCAGCAGGCCGCCAATCGCCCGCTTCAGGCCGTTGACCTTCGCGATGTGCTGCTGGGCGCGCTCCTGGCTGTTCCAGAAGTCGGGCGCACCCATCTGCGCCTCGAGGGCCTCGATCTCGCGCTGCTTTTGCTCGACGTCAAAGAAACCTCCACAAGTGACCGGCGCGCTTCTTGAGGTCTTCGAGGCGGGAGGAGATTTCGGGAGCGATCATGGGCGTGGAATGAGAATGAAAGTGAGGGCGAGGACCAGACGGCGCCCGGATGCGCCCGCGCGCCGCAAAGGATCATGGGCGCAAACCCGCGCGGTCGAGGCAAGGGCAAAATCCGGCGTTCAGGCCGCGGCCGCCGCTTCGGCCCGGCGTTTCTTGCGCTCCCAGAACCACGCCAGCCAGATGCACAGTTCGTACAGCAGACACAGCGGCACGGCCATCGACACCTGGGTGATCACCTCCGGGGTGGTCAGGATGGCGCCGAGTATGAACGAGGCGACGATCACGTGGCGGCGGAAATGCGCCAGCTGCCGGTGCGTGAGAATGCCCATTTTCACCAGGGTGAGCACGACGAGCGGAAACTGGAAGCCGAGGCCCATGCCGAGCATGAACTTGAAAACGAATCCGATGTACTCCTCCGCCCGCCAGTCGTACGCGTTGAAGCCGAGCAGATTCGAATATTCGATCGAGGCGCGCAACGCCAGTGGCAGGACGACGAAATAGGTGAGCAGCACCCCGCACGCGAACAGGACGACGCCCCACCCCAGCCAGGTGAAGAGAAACTTCCGCTCCCGGATGTTGAGCGCCGGAAAGATGAAGCCGCCCATGAAGTAGAGCCAGAACGGCGCCGACAGCACCAGGCTCCCGTACAGCGCCAGGTGGAACGCGACCATGAACCCTTCCGCCGGATTGAAGTTCCGCAGCACGATCCGGCTGACGCCGGGGTCGCCGTCGGGGTCGAGCTTCAAGGTGGCCACCTGCTGGCCGTTGATGGCGGTCATGCCGAGCTTGTAGACCACGTGGGGCGCCGGGCCCGGCGGCAGCCCGGGAAACTCCTCGCGGGTCACGTTGTAGGGCCCCATTCGCACGTTGCCGAACTCGAACGTCACCGTCGGCGACGGCCGCGAAAACATTTCCATGTGCCGGATCGGATACTCCAGGACGTCGGCCAGGTACTTGTCGAGGAACAGACAAATCACCAGGGCCAGGCCGATCGCAATCAGGCAGCGGAGCAACGCCCGGCGCAGGTCCTCGAGGTGCTCGAGGAACGGTTTGCGCGGGCCGCCGCCCGGCTCATCGGGCGGCATCAGCTCAAGGGAATCTGCCATCGGTGACGGAGTCAGTACGGCGATAGACGTTTGGCGGACGTTTGCAAACCTCCGCCGCCGGCCCGGACGCGGGCCGGAACCGCGGGAGACGGCTCACTGGCGAAGCGTTCCGGCGGCAAGCTCGTCCCGGTAGCTCGCATAGGTCCGCCGGAGCCCCTCTTCGAGCGGGATCCGCGCCTTCCAGCCCAGGGCCGTCAGCCGCGACACATCAAGCAGCTTCCGCGGCGTGCCGTCCGGCTTCGCGGCGTCCCAGACGACCCGGCCTTGGAAACCGACCACGGCCGCAACCCGGTCGTAAAGCTCCCGGATGGTGACGTCGGTGCCCGTGCCGACGTTGACCCAGTCGGGCGGGTCGTCCAGGCCGAGGAGAAAGGCGCAGGCGTCCGCCGCGTCGTCGACGTGCAGAAACTCGCGGCGGGGCGATCCCGTGCCCCACGCCGTGACCTCCGTGCGGCCGGTTGCATGCGCTTCGTGGAACTTGCGGATCAGCGCCGGCAGCACGTGCGAATTGGTCGGGTGATAATTGTCCCCCGGCCCGTAGAGGTTCGTGGGCATGGCGGAGTGAAACCGCACGCCGTGCTCGCGGCGGTAGTACTGGCACAGCTTGAGGCCGGCGATCTTGGCGACGGCATACGCCTCGTTGGTGGGCTCCAGGGCGCTGGTCAGGAGACAATCCTCGGTCATCGGCTGGGGCGCCAGCCGGGGATAGACGCAGGAACTGCCGAGGAAGAGCAGCCGCCCGACGCCGGCCCGCCAGGCGCCGTGGATGGTGTTGAGCGCGATGGCCAGGTTGTCGTGCAGGAACTCGGCCGGGCGCGTGGCATTGGCGTGAATGCCGCCGACGCGGGCGGCGGCCACGATCACGGCGTCCGGCTTCTCCGCCGCGAGGTATGCCGACACGGCCGCCTGATCCGTGAGATCGAGCTCGGTCCGGGTGCGCCGCAGCAGCGTCACGCCGGCCTCGCCCTCGAAGCGCCGCACGAGGGCGGAGCCGACCATGCCCTGGTGCCCGGCGATATAGAGGCGCAGCGGCTGGCCTGGCTTCATGGTTTCGGGAGGCTGGCGATCTGCGCCTCGCGCTTGGCCAGCTCCAGGTCCGCCTCGACCATGATCCGCACCAGTTCCTTGAAATGCACCTTCGGCTCCCAGCCGAGCTGCCGGCGGGCCTTGGCGGGGTCGCCGATCAGCAGGTCCACCTCCGCCGGACGTTCATAGCGCGTGTCGTGCCGCACGTATTGCTGCCAATCCAGGTCCAGGAGCGCGAAGGCTTCGGCGCAGAACTCGCGCACGCTGTGCGTCTCGCCCGTGGCCACGACGAAATCGTCCGGTTGCTCCTGTTGCAGCATGAGCCACATCATCTCGACGTATTCCCGCGCATACCCCCAGTCGCGCCGCGCCTCGAGGTTGCCGAGGTAGAGGGAGTCCTGCAGCCCGAGTTTGATGCGGGTGGCCGCGCGCGTGATCTTCCGGGTGACGAAGGTCTCGCCGCGCCGGGGCGACTCGTGGTTGAACAGGATGCCGTTGCTGGCGTGGAGCGCGTAGCTCTCCCGGTAGTTCACCGTCAGCCAGTAGGCGTAGACCTTGGCGCAGGCATAGGGCGAGCGGGGCCAGAACGGCGTCCGCTCGGTCTGCGGCACCTCCTGCGCCTTCCCGAACATTTCCGAGGATGAGGCCTGGTAGAACCGCACCTTCTTCACCAGGCCGGCCTCGCGGATGGCCTCGAGAATGCGCAGCGTGCCGAGGCCGACGACGTCGCCGGTGTAGGACGCGATGTCGAACGAGACCCGCACATGCGACTGCGCCCCGAGATTGTAGACCTCGTCCGGCTTGAGGTCGTAGAGCAACTGCAGCATCTGCACCGGATCGGACAGGTCGCCGAAGTGCAGGAAGAAGCGCACCCCGTTGACGTGCGGATCCTGGTACAGGTGGTCGATCCGGCTGGTGTTGAAGGTCGAGGCGCGACGGATGACGCCGTGGACCTCGTAGCCCTTGGCGAGGAGAAACTCGGCCAGATACGAGCCGTCCTGACCCGTGATGCCGGTGATCAATGCGCGTTTCATGCGGGAAAGATGGTGAACATAGACGGACTGGTTCGTGGCTGGCAAGCGCGGGACGGCGCCATCGACTGATTCGGCGGCCGGAAGTTCCCGCCCGCCGCGGTCCCCCGGCACTTGCCTGGATCAATCCGCCACCTAACCTCCGGCCATGCGTACCGTGCTGATCGCCGCGCAGTCGCTCGACGGGTTCATCACCCGGCACGACGAACCCGGCACCGCGTTCACCTCGCCCGAGGACAAGGCATACTTTGCCGGGGCGCTGGGGGGATTCGACGCGGCCGTCTTCGGCGGCGTGACCTACCGCGTGTCGCGCGACGCCATCCGCGCCGGGCTGCCCCGCCCCCCGTTGCGGCTGGTCATGACGCGCTCGCCGGATGACTACGCCGCCGACACCGTGCCGGGCGCCCTGGAATTCACCGCGGCCCATCCCGCCGCGCTCGTGGACGCGCTGCGCGCCCGCGGACTCCGGCGGTGCGCCCTGCTGGGGGGCTCGCAAGTGCACAGCGCCTTTGTCTCCGCGGGCCTGGTGGATGAGGTCTGGCTCACGGTCGAACCGCTCCTCTTCGGCGGCGGCACGCCGCTGCTCGCCGGTGCCGCGGAGGTGCGTCTCACGCTGCGCACGCTCGAACGCCTCGGCGCGAATACGCTTCTGCTGAAATACGACGTGCAGCGTTGAAACGCGCGCGGCGGCGTCGCGACGATTCCGCTTTTCGAGGTTGAAAGTCTTGGCGCAATTCCATCCTCTGTTGGGCCGACCCATCGCAGCACCCCGGCGAGGTCGGACCAACGATTCGCAGGAATCATGACGACTCCGGCTGTACACACCTCCACCTCGAGCCGACCCCCGAATCTTCTGATCCTTGGCGCCTCCGGAAACGTGGCGCGGGCGCTCCTCCGTCGGCTCGGAGGCCGGCGCGACCATTTCGGCCGGGTCGTGCTGCTCGATCGCAGCGAGCACGTGCTCGAGGATCGCTTTCTCGAGCACCAGCGCCTCGACTACCAGTTCATCCGCCGGCGGCTGAGCCTGCCGCGCGACCTCGCATACTACCGGCGCCTGCTCCGTCGTTACGACATCGACATCGCGCTCGACGTGACCGACATGGACACCCTGCCCCTCCTGGCGGCCACCGACCTCGCGGGCGTGTCCTACGTCGGCACCTCGCTCAACGGCACCGATCGCGGGGCGCACGAACTGGTGGAGGCGTTGCATCCGACGCGGGAGAAGCGGCGGCGGGCGCCGCACATCCTCTGCACGGGGATGAATCCCGGCGTCGTCAACATCTGGGTGTGGCACGCCGTCCGCCGGTACGGCAAGCCGAGGGACATCATCCATTTTGAGTACGACACATCGATGGCGGTCGACGGATGGCGCCCGCTGATCACCTGGTCGCGCCGGGAGTTTCTCAGCGAGACCGTCTGGGAGCCGACCGGCCATGTCGTCAAAGGGCAGATCGAACTCTTCCGGAACAACGCGCTCCAGCACCGGCACGACATGCGTTCAATCCTGCGCCCGGTGATGCCGCTGGACTCGTACCCGCGGGGTTTTCTTGTGCTGCATGAGGAGAATCTCACGCTGGGGCGGCTCCTCGGCGTCTCGTCCCGCTTCTATTACGCAATCCACCCGAAGACGATGAGCCATCTGGTCCGCTGCCATCGGCGCCGCGGCACGGTGCGGCTGACGGACCTGGAAATCGGCGACAACACGCTCATTCCCCTCGACGGCGCCGATACGATCGGCGTGTGCCTGGATTATCCCCGGCAGCGGGTCTATTATCTCCACAGCCTGGCGAACAGCGCGGTGGTCGGGACCAACGCCACGTGCTCCCAGGTTGCCATCGGGGTCTATGCCGCCCTGTTCACGTTGTTGCGGGACCGCCTGGCGCCGCGTCTCTATTTCGTGGCCGACCTGTACGACAGCGTCTATCCCCAGGTGCTGTTCGGCAACATGCGGGTGGAGCATTTTGTCTTCGTGAAGCGCAAACGCTCCCTCGTATTGCGCCACCACGAGCCCGTGCTCCATCCGCGCTTCCTGCACGCCGAGGAGCAGATGGTCATCTGACCGCGCCGGTCGATCCGGAACGGGACCTGGCGCGGCCTCATGGGCGCGGCGCGGTGGGACCGCGCGTTCAGGCGGCTCCGGACGGATTCAAGCCACCCTAGATCTGGTAGTCGTTCCGGCCCGAAGGCTCGTGCAGCCCGCACTCGCGCCGGAGGCCGCCGAAGCGCGTCTCCTCCTCGCGCATCCCCGCCTCCAGGCGGGACGTGCTGTGCCAGTCGCCGACGGAGGCATAGCCCTGTTCCCAGAGCGGGTGGTAGGGAAGACCGTTCGCCGTCAGATAGCGGTGCACCGTCCGGTTGTCCCAGTCGATGACGGGATGAACCTTCGTCACCTTGTTCTGAACCTGCACGACCGGCAGCGCGGCGCGGGTCCGGGCCTGCGTCCGGCGCAGCCCAGCGAGCCAGGCCGTGGCGCCCAGTTCCCGCACCGCCCGCTCCATCGGCTCGATCTTGTTGATGAGATGATAGCGCCGCAGGCCGG
>JBJKRV010000294.1:0-4999 GCA_046704465.1 Opitutaceae bacterium
CGGTCCAGAACAACCTCGATCTCGAACACGCGGACAACGTCCGCGACCTGGAGGATGTCCGGCGCACCTTTGCGCATTTCACCCGTCTGGTGCCCCGCCGCGGCTGGATCGTGCTCATCGGCGACGACGCCAACCTGCGCCCGCTCGGTCCGATCCCGTGGACCCGGGTCGTGCGCGTTGGCACGGGCGAGTCCAACGATCTGCGGTTGGTCGACTTCTCCGAGGACGCGGCGGGCGCGTCCTTCGGCCTGACGTGGCGTGGCGCGCCGTGGACCCGCGTCCGGTGGCGCCTGCCCGGCCTCTACAATGCCCGCAATGCTGCGATGGCCGCCGGCGCCGCCGGCCTGGCGCTGGCCGGGACACCGACGACCGAGTCAGCCGTCGACCGCACGGGAGCGGCGGATCTGGATCCCCGGGCTCTCGCGCTGGATGCCGTGGAGCAATTCCGCGGCGTGCGGCGGCGGCACGAGGTGCGCGCCGCCACGCCGGCGGTGACGGTGATCGAGGATTTCGGCCATCATCCGACCGCGCTCGACGAGACCCTGCGATCCCTGCGCGCGCGGTTCCCGGGGGCGAGGCTGGTGGCGGCGTTTGAGCCGCGCAGCAACACGTCGCGCACGCGGGTGTTGCAGCTCGCATTTGCGCGGGCGCTGGCCGCCGCCGACGACGTCTACCTCGGGCCGGTGAACCGCGCCGAGACGCTGCCCGAGAAGGATCGGTTCGACCCGGAAACAGTGGCCCAGCATTTGGAAACGCAGGGGGTCCACGCCCGGTGGTTCGGCGACAACCCGGCGCTGTGCCGCCAGCTCGAAATGGACACGCTGGGCGCGTCCGGCGGTCCGGCGGTGGTCGTCTTCTTCAGCAACGGCAGCTTTGACGGCATCGTGGACCGATACGCGGCGGCCGTGCGCCGGCAAGCCGGCGGGTAGCGGCCGGCTTGGCCGCACCGGCGTTCCGCGCGGATCCGGGCCCGCTCCGCCCGCCGCCGCGTCGGAGTCGTCGTTCGGGCCCGACCCGCGTGGCAGGGGGAAAAGGGCGGCGATCGGCGCCGGCGAGGGGCCTTGACGAGGTCGCCAATGTGTGACGCCTTTTAGCCGTGATGAAGATGCCCTCCCGACTCGCCTTGGCCCTGATGGCCGGCGTGCTCACTGCGCCCTTGATGCGCGCCATACCGGATGCCGAAGCCACTGCCGGCCGCCTTATCCTCAGGCACTACTCGGACGCCGTGGTCACGGTCCTGGGAACCGTGACCTTGAGGCTGCAGATGGACGAACACCTGCTGCCGATGCCGGACAACAAGATCGACGTGAGCGGCACGTTGATTTCACCGACGGGGCTGGTGGCGACGTCGCTGAGCATGATCGAACCGAGCGCGATCTTCGATTCCATCAAGGCCAAGATGCCCGGCGGCGGCGGCAACGTGATCATCAATCAGGGTCAATTGAAGGACCTGCGCTACATTTTGGGCGACGGCACGGTGGTGTACGCCCAGGTGGTCTGGAAGGACGCCAATCGCGACCTCGCCCTGCTGGCGCCGTCGACGCCCCCGTCGCCCGGCCAGACCTATGCCTACGTCAACCTGCAGGCGGCGCCGGCATTCGCGACCGTGCTCGGCGCTTATTTCGAACTCGCGCGGACCTCCGATGTTCTGCAGCGGACGCCGCTGGTCCAGCCGGTGACGGTGGTGGGAATCGTCGAGCGGCCGCGCCGCTTGTTCCTGACCACGGCCAATGCGATCGGTTGCCCGGTGTTCGACACGCAATCGCGCGTGCTTGGCGTGTGCCTGCGGGTCGTGACCAACGGCACGCTCGAAAGCTACATGGTCGTGCCGGCCGGGGAGATTGCCAGCGACGCCAGCGAGGCGGCGCAGGCAGCCGCCCAGCAGTAATCCGCGGGCGGCTTATTGCGCTGTCCGCGGGCGCTTGCGAACAGGCGGGAATGCGCCGCCGGCGGCGGCCGAGAGGTCGTAGGTGTCGCTGGCGGTGATCCGCACGTCTGCAAACTCGCCAACCGGCAGATTGCGCTCCACGTAGACGCGACCGTCGATGTCGGGGGCGTCGGCCTCCGCCCGGGCGACGCCCGGCTCCTCGACGAGAACCGTGAGGTCGCGTCCCACCTGACGCCGGGCCACGGAGGCGGCGATGTCCTGCTGCAGTTCCATCAGCCGCCGCCACCGGCGCTCCTTTTCGCGTGCCGGGACCTGCGCGGCCAGGCGGGCGGCGCGCGTCCCTTCCTCCTGCGAATAGCGGAAGACGCCCAGCCGTTCGAACTGCACGGTCTGGATGAACGCGGCCAGTTCGTCCACGTCGGCCTCGGTCTCGCCGGGGAAGCCCACGATGAAGGTCGTGCGCAGCGCGATGCCTGGAATGCCGGCCCGGATGCGATCGACCAGGTCGCGGATGTGCCGCCCGTCGGTCTCCCGCTGCATCGCGTCCAGCATGCGGTCGCTGATGTGCTGCAGCGGCATGTCGGCATAGCGGGCGACCTTGGGGCAATCCGCGATCGTGCGGATCAGTTCGTCGCTCCAGTGGGCCGGATGCGTGTAGAGCAGCCGGATCCAGAAGTCGCCCGGGATGGACTGCAGCTCGCGGAGCAGGGTCGTGAGCGCGGCGCCGCGGCCGGAATCGACCGGGCTGCGGGGCCCGGGGCCCTCCGTCCAGCGGTCCAATCCGAAGAAAGTGGTGTCCAGGGAGTTGAGGTTCAGCTCCCGCACGCCTTCGGCCACGAGCTGGCGCGCCTCGGCCACGACACTCTCGACCGTGCGGCTGCGGTGCCGGCCCCGGATCTGCGGAATGATGCAGAAGGTGCAGGGATGATTGCAGCCCTCGGCGATCTTGATGTAGGCGTAATGGCGCGGGGTGAGGCGGAAGCGCGGGGTGTCGTAGTCGGGGATGAAGGTCGACCGCGGGGTCACAAAGCTTTCGGGGGTGCTCCCGGCGCCGCGTTCGCGGGCATAGATTTCGTCGATGATCGGCGCGACCCGCGTGATCTGGTCGAGGCCGATGAAGGCGTCCACCTCGGGCAGGGCGCCGGGCAGATCGCGGGCGAAGCGCTGCGACATGCAGCCGGCGACGATGAGCTTCTGCTCCCGGCGGCGCTTGCGCAGGCCGCGCTGTTCGTGCGCCTCGAGGATGTGTCCGATCGACTCCTCCTTCGACGAATCGATGAAGGAGCAGGTGTTGACGATCACCACGTCGGCCTGGCCGGCGTCCGGCACGACCTGCATGCCGGCCTGCTGCAGGTGGCCGACCATGATTTCACTGTCGACGAGGTTCTTCGCGCACCCCAGCGAAATGAGGCTGACCTTGATCATGCGCAGAGGAGGGGACGGAAGCGCGGAAAAAAAAGGCCGCGGCGGGCGGCCGCGGCCGGAAAGGGACGCACGGGCTCAGGACTTGGCGCTCTTGGCCTGGTGGGCGCGCTGCTTGCGCCGTTTCAGGTAGGCCACGCGACGCTGCCGTTTTTTGACTTTGTTGGTTTGTTGGCTCATGGGACGGAAGGAAGGAAAGGGGTTGATGTTTCAAACGGCGCCGGGCGAGTCAAGCACGCGCCCGCCGACCACGGTGCCCTGGTCGCGGTCCCAGCGGCAGACCAGCGGACCGACCGGCCGCTTGAATTGCCGGAACAACTGGGGTGCATCGCGCTTTTGAATCGTGAGTTCCGTCACACCGTCGGCTTCGCAGCTCAGCACCCGGGCAAAACCCTTGTAGAGGCGGGGCTCGCCGATCACCCGTGCCAGCGGCGCGGCGGGCTCCCGGAGGGCCGATCCGTGTTCGAGCACAAGAAAGCTGTAGGGAAGGCTGCGAAGATCGATTCCCGCCCGCCGGGCAAATCTCACCCAGTTCGAGTCCGTGTGCACCCCGGCCGGTGCGGGCGCGAAGTGATGGCACCAATGGCGGGCATTCTCCGGGGTTCGCAACCCGCAGGCCGCCCGATGGGTGCAGGGCGCCACCGGTGAAAATCGGTCCCGCAGCCATTCCCGGACCTCGAGCAGTCCGCGGCTGACTTCATAGGTCCCGGGTTCGACCCAGAGGATGGCGGCGGCGCGCCCCGCCAGGCCGCGCAGGGCGGCGAGTTCCTCCGCGGGCAGCTCGTTGAGCACGTGGCTGATTACGAGCACGCCGACTGGCGTGTCGGCGGCGAGAAATCCCGGCGTCACCTGCTCAACGGCAACGGTTGGAAACTCCGCGCGCGCCGCTTCGGCCGCAAAATCGCCGGCGAGGGGGGATTGGTCCCACACGCGCAACACGGCGACGCGATCCGCACCGAGCCAGTTTACCACGCGGCGCCCCGCCACGCCGCTGCCGCACCCCCAGTCGAGGACGGTCCACCTCGGCGCCCCCGAGCCGTCCGTGGCCGAACTCTGGTCAACCTTCGCCACGGTCGGGCATCGGCGGGAGGCGCCGGCCGTCCCCGCCGGCGGTGCCGATCCATGCTCAAGGTTGACCGCCGCTGGGCCCGGCGGCTTCCAGCCGCGCAGGTCGAGCTCGCGCAGCACGGCGTCCCATTTCCAGCCGATCCGCCGGGCGAAGGTGAAATCGTAGTTGGCCAGGTCGTCCCGCGAGGTCCAGTATCCGGCGGCTGGTGCGCCGGAAAGGAATTGGTCGCGCAGCCGGTCCAGCGCCGCCCAGTCCAGTTCCTCCCAGGTCATCGTCGCGACCCTCCGCGGAGTTTGTCACGTATTACGTTACAAAGTTCGGATCGGGGACCGGGGGAAATTCGGACGCGGGGACGCCGGCCGGGGTGGGGCAAGGGGCGGGGCGAGGCGGCCGAAAGGCCGGGCCACGGCAGGCACGAGGTCATGACGAAAGCGGAAAGTCGAGGCGACCGGCCAGGGCCTGGCGTTTGATGCCGTAGAAGGCGGCGAAATCGCGGATGCGCGCGGCGGATGCCTCCCGGTCAACGGGCCCGGCGCGGCGCACCGCGGCGATCATGAGGTTCTTGGCGGTGTGCTCGGTGGAGATGAATTCGAAGGCCCGCGTCTCGTAACCAGCCCATT
>JBJKRV010000295.1:0-4440 GCA_046704465.1 Opitutaceae bacterium
CAGTTCGCCGTAGATTTCGCTGAGCTTCGGTCCCGTCAGCGATCCGCCCTTCTCCACGATTTCATGGATCTTGAGTTCGAACTCGGCGAACATGGCCTGGCGGTAGAAGGTGCCGCGCAGGTTTTCCAGCGCGGAGCCGAGGTAGAACAGGCGTTCGTCGTCGTTGGCCGCCACCTTCAGCATCCGGTCGAGCAGGAGGGCCTCGTTCAGGGTGGAGGCGATCTCGGCGACAAAGATGCTGTACTGGGCGGTCGGGTAGGGCTGGTTGTGATTGGCCAGCAGCGAGTGCATCCCGTGGCCCCACTCGTGCGCGATGGTCGAGACGGACTCATAGTCGTCGACATAGTTCATCAGGACGTACGGATGCACGTCATAGGCGCTGCCGTTCATGTAGGCGCCGGAGACCTTGGCGGGACGCGGATAGTAGTCGGTGAAACGGCCGCCGAGGCTCGCGGCGAGCTCATGCTCGTAATCGGCGCCAAGCGGTTGGACGGCGGACAGCACCAGATCCTTGGCGGCGGGCAGGGAGAACTTCTTGTCGAGCTTAACGATCGGCGGGTAGATGTCCCAGTAATGCAGGTCGCTGATGCCGAGCAGGCGGCCGCGCAGGCGGAAATAGCGGTGCAGGGTCGGAAGGGTCGCGTTGGTCTGTTCGAGCAGCGTGCGGTAAACCGCCTCGGGCACGTCATCCTGCGCCAGCGCGGCGGCCAGGCAGCTCGGGTATTTGCGCACGCTGGCCCGGAACCAGTCGCTCTTGACCTGGGAGTAGAGCGAGACCCCGAAGGTGCGCTCGTAATTGCGGAATTCCTTCCAGAAGGCCTCGAAGACGGCCTTGCGATCGGCCCGGTTCGGCGCGGAGCGCCAGCGGGTGTAACCAGCCTGGTTGAGATGCGCCTCGGTGCCATCGGCCAGCTTGATCGTGGGCCACTGGATGTCGGCGTTGGCCAGGATGCTGTAGAACGCGTCCGGGGCACCGGTGATGAGGCTGGAGGCGGACAGCACGCCTTCGGCCTCGGTGCCGAGGGTGTGCGGGGCGTTGCGCAGCACCTCCATGATCGGGAAGCGATAGGGCTCCAAACCCGGGTTGGACGCGATGAAGGCGAGGAGCTTCGGCTCGCCGACGGTCAACAGCTCGGGATCGATGAAGCTCGTGGCCCGGGCGAACTCGGTGCCGAGCAGGCCGACCTCCTGGCTCATCTCCAGGGCGGCGTTGTCGCGGGTGTTCACGTCGCGTTTGAGCGAGGCGTAAACGGAGACACGTTCGAAATTCTTGCGCAGGCCGTAGACGAGGTCCATCGCCGCCTGCAGGGTGGCGGCGCTTTCGCCCAGACGGCCCTCGTAGGTTTTGATCTTGGGGATCTCGGACGCGATCTGGCCCTTGGCATCGCGCCAGGCGGCATCGTTCGGGTAGAGCAGGGTGAGATCCCATGAATCGGCGGCGTCCTCGGCGGTGGCGGGCGGCTCGGCCGCCGGCAGAGCCGCAGAGAAGAACGTGGCCAGGGTCACGGTATAGGTTAGCAGTCGGCTGGAGTGCATGGACGGGGACATTTGTCCGATGCGCCCCCGAAAACGAGTGAAATCTTGGGGCGACGCTAGCGGTGCGCCGTCTCCGGCTCGAGCGTCGTCGTGAAGGTCGCGGCGGTGCCGCGGACCTCGAGATAGAACCCTTCGCGGCGGTTCGGCGGAGCGTCGGGGGTGGAGGCGTGCCAGAGCGTGAACGGGCCCGGCGTCGCGAAGGTGACGCGCAGGATCAGCTTTCCGAGGGCGACATCGAACACGGCCTGGTCGCGAAAGTCGGCCCGTTGAACGTCGCGCCAGTAACGGAAGGCCGGCGGCCGGCCGCGCGCAAAACCGGGATCGGCGCGGAATTCAGGCGGCAGGCGCACGTGCCCCTCAAGATGGAGCGCGAGGCCGAGCCGTTGCGGTCCGGGCCGCGTGGTGCTGATCGTGGTGGAGTCGATCAGCCGGTCGCCCGCGATGGTCAGGGTGCGGCGGGCACGGGCGTCGGTCCGGTAGTGCGGCTGTGCCGCCGCGACTTCCGTCGGCGTGAAGTCAAGGAGGACGCCCGGCTGCGGCGGCTCCTCGCCCTCGCCGTCGAGGAGCGGGACGTTGTGGTTCAGCCCGCGCGTGTAGTAGTCCCGGTGGAGGGGCGAACCGTAACCGACCGTCCCCGGATCGTGGGTGACATCGGTGTCGCCGTACGCGGCCTCGAAATTGAGCGCCTCGGCCTGGCTGTGCGACCGCGTCAACTGGCCGTAATGGAAGAACACCTGCCAAGGGCCGGATCGGATCACGGCCATGCGCGACGTCTCGAAGCTGTGGCTGACGACCGGCGGCAGCGCCGGGGGACGCGGCGGTGCCGGGGGCGGGTCGAGCAGCGTGTCCCAGGTGTGCCGACCGGCCACGGCGGCGAGGCCGATGGGTGTCGGGAAAACCCGATAAGCCGAGGCGAATAACTCCCGTTCGGGAGCATAGTGCAGCCCGATGGAGTCCGCCGGATTCGGCAACAGACCGTTCGGGAAGCGCAGGTACAGTGGCGCGAGCATCAGATTTTCGGCGACCGACATTTCAGGCGCGAGTTCGGGGGCGCGGCCGTCGAGCCCGGCGTTGGTGAACAGGGTGAGCACCGCGCGGACCACGAAGGCGTTATAACCGAGCGATTGCTCCCGCCAGAGGTAATCGCTGGTGATGCCCTCGGCCAGCTGGTTGCGCAGCCCGTAGCGTCCGTAAACCGCCCGGTGCCAGAGCGACGGCTCGTTGAAGGTCAGGGCGATCTGGGCCTCGGCGCAGCGCTGCCAGACGGCGATGTTGTGGATCTGGCGGAAGGTCCGCCCCAGAACGGCCGCGATCGGATCGAAGAGGCCGCGCCGCCAGTGTTCCCGGCGCGCAGGGGAGGCATAGTTGCCGAGCAGGCGCACCGTGTCGGCGTAGACAATGCTGTAGGTCGCCGTGTCGAGGGTCTGCCAGTAAAGCCGGGCGCCGCCATGACCCGCCGGCCAGTCACGGTAGTGATCGGCGTAGAAATCGAGTTGGGCCGCGGCCCAGGCGGCGTAGTGCGTGTCCCCCGTGAGCCGATAGAGGCGCGCCGCGCGCCGCATCATCTCGGCGTGCCGGGTGCGAAACTCGAAGACCCAGGCGGCCATCAGTTTCGGGGTGACGGGAACCCGGGGGTCGGAGGCGCTGTGGAGGAACGCCGTCTCTTCGCCCGGGATTTCCGGCGTCCAGACGAGATGCGAGCCGTCCTTGGGGCTGACGAAGTCGTGCCACCAGCCGCAAGTCCAGGAGACGCGGTCGTGCCATTTCGCCATCCAGGCATCGACCTCGGCGCGTTCGCGCCGAAGCCACGCGGTCCACGCGGGATCGGTTTCGACCCGCCGGCGGGCGCCGGCCCAGTCCTCGACGGCGACGCGCCAGGGATGGCCGGCACGGTCATAAACCTTGAGCGCGGCGAAGGCCTGGTCCGGATCGGGTTTGGGAAAAACCGCTCCCTGCGCCGCGCCGGTTCCAAGGAGCGCGACAAGGAGGATGGCGCTCCATCGTCGCTGAAACCGGGCAGGGCGGGCGGTCGGCGAGGTCATCGGGAGGACGTCAGTCCCCAGTCGGGGGCCGAGATCCGGGCGTCAAACGAGCAACAGCGCCGGCTTCTCCAGGAGCTCCTTGAGGGCGGCGAGATAGCGGGCGCCGACGGCGCCGTCGACCACGCGGTGATCGCACGAGAGGAAGAGCGACATCCGCTGGCCGATGGCGATCTGGCCGTGCTTGACGACCGGCTTCTGCACCGTGGTCCCGATTGCCAGGATCGCGACGTTCGGCGGAGTGATAATCGCGGTGAAGCGCTCGACGCCCATCATGCCCAGGTTCGAGATGCAGAATGTGCCGCCGGTGAACTGCTCGGGTTTGAGCTTCTTGGCCCGGGCCAGCGCCGCGAGCTGCCGGGTCTCGGTGCTGACCTGGAAGATCGTCTTCAGGTGGGCGTCGCGGATCACCGGCGTGATGAGGCCCTCATCCATCGCCACGGCGAAGGCGACGTGCGCCGCGGAATGGTGACGGATGCCCTCCTCCTCCCACGAGCAGTTGACCGCGGGGACGGCCCGGAGCGCCTCGGCGCTGGCTTTGAGAATGAAGTCGCTCACCGACAGCTTGACGCCGTCCTTTTCCAGCCCGGCATTGAGCTGGGCGCGCACGGCCAGCAGCGGCTCGGCGTCGACCTCGATCTCCACGTAGAAATGCGGGATCTGCGTCTTGGACTCGACGAGGCGCCGCGCGATGGTGGCGCGCATGTTCGAGACCGGAACCAGCTCGTCCGCCTGGATCGGACCCTTGGCGAGGATCGACGGCGTGGCGGCCAGGGGCCCGCTGGAAGACGGAGCGGGGCCGGATTTTTCCGCCGCGAGAATGTCGGCGCGGACGATCCGGCCGCCCGGGCCCGAACCCTGGAGG
>JBJKRV010000296.1:0-4250 GCA_046704465.1 Opitutaceae bacterium
AGCGCGCACAGCCGCTGGCGGGTCTGCTGCGGCAGCCGCGGATGATTGCGCAGCGCCAGGGAGACGGTGGTAACGTGGACCCCGGCCTCCCGTGCGATGTCGGCCAATGTGACCCGCGGCGGTGTCATGGCACCTGCGTGGTGTTGCCGAGGTTCGCGCCGCCGGTTCCGCCTGGTCTCATGGGTGGGTCAGCCAGCCGTTGATCCGCAACCATTGCTCGCACAGTCCGGGCCAGCCCGAGATCGGTCCGAGCCCCGGCCGCAGCCCGAAACCGTGGAAGCCCCGCTCGAAGAGGTGCAACTCGGCGGGCACGCCGGCGTGAACCAGCGCCTCATAGAACATCAGGCTGTTCTCCACCGGCACCGTCCGGTCGGGCGTGGCGGCCACAAGAAAGGTCGGCGGCGTGTCTTTCGTCACGTGCAGTTCGGTCGAGTAGAAATCGATCAGTTGCCGGCTGGGGTCCGATCCGAGCAGGTTCTGGCGGGACCCCAGGTGCGCATAGGGTTGGCGCATCGTGATCACCGGATAGCAAAGGACAAGAAAGTCCGGCCGGGCGCTGACGGCGTCCAGCGCCGCACCGGTGCGCCCCTCCGGCGCGTCATACAGCGTGCCCGCACAGGCCGCCACGTGGCCGCCGGCGGAAAATCCCATCACCCCGATGCGGTCCGGGCGGATGCCGTAAGTCGCGGCTCCTGACCGCACCAGCCGGATCGCCCGCAATACGTCGCGCAACGGCGCCGGCTGCCCCCAGTCACCCAGGCGGTACTCCAGCACAAACGCCGACACCCCGAGCGAATTGAGCCAGTGGGCCGGCGAGGTGCCCTCGAGTTTCGTTGCCAGCCAGCCATAGCCGCCGCCCGGGCAGATGATGACCGCCGTCCCGCAGGCGCGATCGGCCGGGGCGGGATACCAGGTCAGGGTCGGATCCTTGACATGCGCCACGCGATCCTTCGGCACCCGCACCACCGCGCCGTTCATCGGCTGAGCGGGCACCCCCTCCGGCCAGAGCTTGATGACTTCGGCCCCCTTCGCGCGGCCCGGCGTCAGCCCCAGCGCCAGCAGCCCGGCCGAAAACAGGAGGATGCGAATGGGGTATTTCATTATCAATTCCAAGCCTGCGCAGGCATCCGAACGCTGTGCTGGCGGGACGCGCCACAGGGTGACGCATAAGGAACACAGGGGCCGCGACCTGGCAAACGGCAAATCGCCTAACCCCTGCCGCCGCCGCGCAATACGATCACATTTGACAGGTCGTGCTTCTCAAACTGCGCCCAATAACGGTCCTCCAGTTGCTTGATGCGCTCCTCCGGCGTCGGCGGCGGCTCGACGCTGGGGGTGTCCGCCAACGCCCGTTTGGCCTGTTCGGCGGCGAAGTCCCGGTCCGCCAGCCGCGCCACCAATTCGTGCCAGAACGCGTCGTTGGTGAAATCCCCCTGGATCTCCCGCAACTGCTCGTCCTCCGTCAGCTTGGTCGACGGCTCCAGGCGGCCGTCCTCGCGGCGATGCACCGAGTCGGCGCATCCCGTCTCGATCGCCAGCTCCAGCAGCTTCTGATCAAGTTCCAGATATCGCCTGGCCGCGGCGGTCTTCTCGCCCTGGTAGGCGGTGACCACCCACATGCCGAGGTGGGCCAACTCGAGCAGGCGCTGATATTCCTTGGGTGAAAAGGTGGGCTTCATGGAGGGAAAGGCGGCAACCGCCCACCTTGCCCCCGCCCCCTCTGGGCGTCAACGTCCGCCGCGCTCGCACACCAACCGGGTAGCCGCAAATCGCCGACCGCCACATACTGGGCCGGCAACGTGATCGGCCCCACGGCCAGCGTGGCCATAATCGGCGCAGCGAGGAAGAAGCGGGTTTCATCGGACGAAAATATCCGGCCCCGGCCGCCGGATCCACGAAACCACGGAATTGACCATCCTCTCGGCCGCGCGCTAACTGTCGCCCTCCTATGGCCACGCCGTCCTCTCCCGCCAACCCCATGGACACCCTCGTGTCGCTGTGCAAGCGCCGCGGGTTCATCTTCCCGTCCTCCGACATCTATGGCGGCCTCAATGGCTTCTTCGACTACGGCCCGCTCGGCGTGGAGATGAAGAACAACATCAAGGCCGCGTGGTGGCGCGACTTTGTGCAGCGCCGCGACGACATGGTCGGCCTCGACTCCTCGATCATCCACCACCCCGCCACCTGGAAGGCCTCCGGCCACGTCGACAACTTCACCGACCCGCTGGTCGACTGCAAAGTCTCGAAGCAGCGTTTCCGGGCGGACCAGCTGTTCTGGTCCGCCGTGGTGGTGGACGGCAAGACCGTCGGCTACGTCTCGGCGCTCGAGGGCGACCGCACCGAGGCGGAGTTGCAGGAAAAGGCGGAGTCGTACAAGCGAAAGAAGGCGATTCAGGGCAAGCTCGACCCGGTCGCCGTCCGCGATTTCACCGAGGCCAAGGCCGACGAGATCCCCCTCATTCCCTCGCCCGCCACCGGCGAACCCGGCAGCCTGACGCCGCCGCGCTCGTTCAACATGATGTTCGAGACCTACGTCGGCGCGCTGCGCGATGAAACGGCGGTCGCCTACCTGCGCCCCGAAACGGCCCAGGGCATCTTCATCAACTTCAAGAACGTGCTCGACACCGGACGCGTGAAGGTGCCCTTCGGCATCGCCCAGGTCGGCAAGGCGTTCCGCAACGAGATCAATCCGCGCAACTTCACCTTCCGCTCGCGCGAGTTCGAGCAGATGGAGATCGAGTACTTCATCGCGCCGGACGCCGACTGGCAGCAGTGCCACCGCGACTGGATCGACGCCGGCCTCGCCTGGCTGGAGAGCATCGGCATTCCCCGGTCGCGGTTGAGCGAGTACGCCCATCCGAAGGAGAAGCTGTCCCACTACTCCAAGGGCACGGTGGACATCATGTTCCAGTTCCCCTTCGGGGTGCAGGAGCTGTGGGGCTTCGCCGCGCGGGGCGACTACGACCTCACCCAGCACCAGAAGGTCAGCGGCAAATCGATGGAGTATTTCGACGAGGCGGCGAAGAAGAAGTACGTGCCGCACGTCGTGGAGCCGTCGGTCGGCGTCGACCGGATCTTCCTGGCCGCGCTCTGCGCCGCCTACGCCGAGGACGAGGCGCCGGACGAGAAGGGCAAGCTGGAGAAGCGCGTCGTGCTCCGGCTCAGTCCGCGCCTGGCGCCCGTGAAGGTCGCCGTGCTTCCGCTGGTGAAGAACAAGCCCGAGCTGGTCGCCGTGGCCGAGCAGCTTCACCGCCGGCTGCAGCGCCGCCACGCCGTCTTTTACGATCAATCCGGCGCGATCGGGCGCCGGTACCGCCGCCAGGACGAGATCGGCACGCCGTGGTGCGTGACGATCGATTTCGACACCCTCGCCAACGGCACCTTCACCCTGCGCGAACGCGACTCGATGACGCAGCGACGGATGGCCGACACCGAACTTTTCGCCCTGCTCGACGACAAGCTGAACTGAGCAACGCGGCCCCTGCTCCCGGCGGTCACGCCGGACCGGGACGCCGCTACGGGGCCACGCCCCAGACCGGTTTTGACCGACTGCCCGGTCCGCCCCTCAGTCGAAGCCGCGTTTCAAACGTTCGCGCAGCTCAGCGATGATCCGCTCGGTCTCGGCGGCCAACTCCGTAACCTCCCGGCGCGCCGTGTCCAGCCAGGCGCGGTCGACGAGCTTCTCCTCGACACACGCGTCGATCGCCAGTTGCACGTCGGAGAAGGCGTCTGCCGCCCGCTTGAGGAACGCGATGGTCTGGCCGCAGAACATCAGGGCCGGCGGGTATTCGCGTCCGTTGAGGGCGCCGGCCAGCTTGGCCGCGGCCTTCATCGCCGACGCCCGGAGTTCCTCCACCGGATGCTCGGGACCGGCATCCGGCGGGCGCCACCCGTGGTCCCGCACGTCCCGGTGCACGCGCACCGAGAAATCGGAGGCCCGCCCGGCGAGCGGATGTTTGCGGTGCTCCGCTTGAGCCCACTCGCCGCTGGCCAGGGCCTCCTCCGCCAGACGGTTCATCTCGTCGATCCAGGCCGCCCGCCGGGCCTCCTCCTCCGGTGTGAGCGGCGGCTCGCCGCGCTCCCGGCGCCGTCGCTCGAGTTCTTCCTCCAGAATCTGTTCGTAGTCCGCCTCGGGCCCTTCGCGCGCCAGCCGCGCCTCGATGCGGTCGCTCAACCGGTCCCCTTCCTCCAGCATGCGGTCCGCCTCCTCTTCGGTTGGCGGGCGATCCTCGTCCGGCGCGGGCTCCGCC
>JBJKRV010000297.1:0-3495 GCA_046704465.1 Opitutaceae bacterium
GGACCCTCGGTGCCCTGATGCTGCTTCACCATTACTCGGGTGGCGACTGGTACGGGGATTGGATCGAACACTACGAGCGCGTCTGTTTCTTCCTCGATCACTGGCCGCTCGATTACCGGTTCATCACCCTTTACGCGCTGCCGGCCCGCCCGCCGCTCGCCAATCTCATCGAAGGCGGGCTGATGGCCGTCACGGCGCGCAACTACGCGCATTTCCAGCTCGCGAACACCCTGCTGAACCTGCTGGCGTTCCTCCCGGCGGTGGCCCTGCTGCGCGAGGTCACGAAGTCGCGCTCCGCCCCGTGGCTGCTGGCGCTGCTGTGGATGCTGAATCCCATGATGCTGCAGAACGCGACCTATGCCTGGACCAAGGAGAGCGCCGCGTTCTTCGTCCTCGCCGGCCTGGTGTTCTTCGTGCGCGGCCGGCGGAGCGGCGAGGTCTGGCGCGAGCGCATGGCCTTCCTGGCCCTGGGCACCGGCGCGGTGTGCCACTATTCCGCCGGCATCTACCTTGGTGCCACGGGACTCCTCTACCTCGGGCTGGAGCGGCGAAGCCTGCGGCACGCCGCGGGCTGGCGGCGCCTCGCCGGAGTCGCCGCCGGCGGCGCGGCCGTGCTCGGCTCCTGGTTCGCCTGGTCGCTGGCCCGGTACGGCTTCCACGGCACGTTTTTCACCAACACCACCGTCACCGGTTTCGCCGGTCTGGGTCCGTGGCTGCACGACTCCCTCCGCAACCTGGTCTTCACGCTCGTGCCCCAATCACCGTGGCGGACCGCCGATTCGGTGATCTTCAGCGGCACCGATCCCGTGACCCTGCTGCGGGACTATTATTTCATGCTCTACCAGACCAACCTGCTCTGGGCGATCGGCAGCGGTGCCTGGCTGGTGGTGATCTGGCTGGCGGTCCGGTCCTGGCGCTCCCGCCGGCCGGCCGCCACACCCGGCCCGTCGCCGGCGGCTTGGGCCGGCTGGACGCTGGTGGTGGTGCTGGTGGGAACGATCTGCAACCCGCCGACCCCGTGGGGCGTGGCGCAGGTCACGCTGGTGCCGCTGGTGATGCTGGCGCTGGTGTTTCTGGCGTCGGGCGCCGGACGCCTTTCACCCCTGGTCGGATGGACGCTGGCGTTTGCCACCCTCGTGGACTTTCTGCTGGGCTCGGCCCTGCAGGTGGCCGTCGAGCATCGCGACTACACGGCGCGATGGCTGGGCGGCGAGCCGTACGCCCTCATCGGGGCCAGCCAAAACGCCAACATGCGCGTGAGCATCCAGTACAAGATGCTCCACTACGTGTTTTTCATCGGCGACCGCTTTCGCGTTCCCACCGCCGGCCTGGTCGTCCTCCTCGCCCTCCTGCTGGGTCTGGTGGTACTCCGCTGGTGGCAGTTGCACCGCCGGGACCGCGCCGCCGTGCCCGCCATCCCCGCGCACCCCGTCTCAAACAAAACGTGAAATTCCACTCTGCGGGGGGCACCGGGTGGACATGGAGGACGGAAATGGAGATGAGTGAGGATGAATGATTTGAAAGCTCCGCCCGCCCTCCTTCCTCCTTGCCCCCCGGCCCCGTGTCTCTAGCTCTTGATCCAACGTCTGCCGTCATCACCGATTTTCGATGGCTTGGCCCGCCCACGATTTCGCCCGGAACCCCGATTGCTTCGCAGCACGCCCGGGCCGCCGGATCCGGCCTCCAGTCAGCACGCCGCCGGGTCGCGGGTCGCTGACGCCGACCCTCGCTTGTCGCCGACCCTCAATCCAACGCCCTCCGCCATGAAGGTCTCCATCGTCATCCCCTGCTTTAATGAAGCGGCCACCATCCGTTCGCTCATCGACCGCGTCCGCGCCGCGCCGGTGCCCGACAAGGAGATCATCATCGTCGACGACTGTTCGCGCGACGGCACCCGCGAGGTGCTGAAGAACGAGGTCACCCCCTTGGTGGAAAAGATCATCTACCACGACATCAACCAGGGCAAGGGCGCCGCCCTGCGCACGGGCTTTGCCGCGGCCACGGGCGACGTGGTGCTGGTGCAGGACGCCGACCTCGAATATGACCCGAACGAGTATCCCCGGCTGCTCAAGCCCATCGCCGACGGCAAGGCCGACGTGGTGTTCGGTTCCCGCTTCATGGGCGGGCAGGCCCACCGCGTGGTCTATTTCTGGCACATCGTGGGCAACAAGTTCCTGACGCTCTGCTCCAACATGCTCACGAACGTGAATCTCACGGACATGGAGACCTGCTACAAGGTCTTCCGCCGCGAGGTGCTGGCGCGCATCAAGGTCGAGGAGGACCGCTTCGGCTTCGAGCCCGAGATCACCGCCAAGGTGGCCCGACTCCGCGTGCCGATCTACGAGGTGGGCATCAGCTACTACGGCCGCACCTACGAGGAGGGGAAGAAGATCAGCTGGCGCGACGGCTTCCGCGCGCTCTACGCGATCGTGAAATACAACGTGTTCCAGTGAGCCGGGTGTCTTGCATTCGCCCCGGTGCGGTGTCGCAAGCCCGGGGGCAGAGGGGATGGTCTTCCGCACGCGGGCCATCGAGGAGGCAGCTGGCGATGGGGGATCCGGAACTAAGCCCGGTGACTCAGGTGCGGCGCTGATTCCCCCCTCTGAGGAGCCAAAGACCGGCCCAGTTGGACTCTCGCCCCGCGCCATTGTGATCAACCAATCAGAAGCACGGACCTGGCGTCAGGATGGCGCTGAACACGACGCCGGCCATTCCGGATCGAGGCGCTGGAAACTGGATCTGGTCGTTGGCCTGGTCTTCCTAATCGTCGTGCTGGTCACGGCACCAGGCGGCGGTATCTGGACCCGAGATGTTCCGATTCCCGACGGCTCCGAGCAGACCAACATCGCCCGCGCCCTGGCCCTGGGCCACGGGTTTGCCGATCCCGACCCCTTGCCGACGGGGCCAACCGCCTGGCTGCCGCCGCTCTGGCCGGCGACCCTGGCATTGATCTACCACACGTGTGGAATCCACACGCGGGCCTCCAGTCGCGCCATCATCCTCCTGCAGGATCTGCTGGCCGCGTTCGCGCTCTTTGCCCTGCTGAGTTGCCTGCCTTCAAGAGCGTCCTCGTTGATGCGGGCCGTCGTCGTGGGGGCCTTTGCCCTGTTCGCCATTCCGCCGCTCCACTTCCTGGCCGCGATCGACGCCGACGACATCTGGATCGTCTGGGCCCTGCTGGGGTCGCTGCTGTGGCTCTGCTCGATGAAAGGTTGGAGCCGCCGGCGACTGCTCGGCTTCAGCCTCCTCGGCGGACTCTCCGTCCTGACCAACGCCGGAGCCGGTCTGGCGTTCCTGGTGGCGGCTGGCGTCTGCGTCTACCGGGGATTCCGCGAGGAACAGCCCTCGGCCCCGCGGTGGCACCCGGCGCTCCTGCGCCGCCTGGCGATCGCCTATCTCGGCGCCGGCCTCGCACTGGCCGGGTGGAGCTGCCGCAACTATCGGCGCTTTCACGAGCTGATCCCGGTCAAGTCCAACCTTTGGTTCGAACTGGGG
>JBJKRV010000298.1:0-4381 GCA_046704465.1 Opitutaceae bacterium
CCAGGATCGCATCGGCACCCCAATCCTGTGCCCGCCGGCACAGCTCGACGGCGGCTGTCGTGCCCATGGCGGGGCAACCCACGATGAGGGGCGCTCGGCCATCAAGGGCCTGGGCGGCGGTCGTCACCACTCGCTTAAACTCTTCGGGGCCGAACAGATAGCCTTCTCCGATGGCCGCCAACACACCGATCGCGTCGCAGCCTCCGGCCATGTCGAAGTCGATCAACTTGCGAAGGCCTGCCTCGTCGAGGGAGCCCGCGTCGGTCAAAGGTGTCGGTACGAGCGCCACCACTCCTTTTAATTCCTTCATTTCTTTCTCCTTTCAAGTACTTGCGATGTATTATCCTTGTAACGTGTACGTCGCGATCACTCAGGAATGAACTGGCCCCTGAGTTTCGAATCGACTCCATCCAAACCGGTTCAGGTTCATGGAGCTCTTCCCGTCCACGATCCACTCCGCCAAAAGTTTGCCTATTACGGGCCCTAAACAGAATCCGTGCCCGGAAAAACCGGCCGCCAAGAACAGGTTTTCAAACCCTGGAGCCCTGTCGAGGATGGGGAGCTTATCCGGCGTGTAGTGAAGGATCCCCGTAAATGCCCGCATCAGATTGACGTTTCGGAGGGCGGGCCAGAAGCGGGTCAACCATCGGCCGACCTCGACGAAACAGGAAAAATCAACGGCTTTGTCCATATGGCCGGCCGATCGCATTGTGATGCTGCCGGCAATGTGAAGGTTTCCCTCCAAGGCCTGCCGGATATAGAACGTGTCCGATTGAACGAAGGGCTTGATGAGCGGGGGTACGGGTTCGGTCACAACCGTTGATTCTTCTTTGTTTACGACCGGGATGTCGAGACCGATCGTCTGTACCAGTGCGCGCGCCCATGGACCCGCGGCATTGACAAAAACCGCGCCTTCATATGCCGCCGTGTCGGTCACGGCGGCCGTCACCCGTCCGTTCCGCGTCTCGAAGTGTCGCACGGGGCGATGCTCCTCGATTCGAACACCGCTGCGGCGGGCCGCGCGGCAGATCGCCTTCACCACAAGCAGGGGATTCGCCGTACCGTCGCTGGGACAGAACTTTGAGCCAAAAATCGCGACCTCCTGCGAAAGGCCCGGTGTCAGGCCGCGGGTCTCCTCGGGCGAGAGCATCTCCACGGGCAAACCGCTTACCGTCTCCCGTTCCGCAACGGTGCTCAATTGATCGAGCTTTTCCGGGGTGTGTGCATAATGAAGGTTCCCAACTCGACGGTACCCCACATCCCAATCCAACTCCTCCGACATATCTGCCCAAATCTTGATGGCTTCCATTGCAAGGGGCAACTCCGCCGGATCCCGGTCCTGTTGGCGCACGCCACCGCCGTTGCGCCCGGAGGCTTCCTCCCCGACCCGCCCCTTTTCCAGCAAGATCACGGAATGCCCCTTGCCGGCCAATCGATACGCGATGGAGCTGCCGGCGATGCCGCCCCCGATCACGATCACATCCGCAGTGATACGGCTCATGATGCGTTCCTTTTGGAAGAAAAAACGATCGCCTCGAAGCGTTTACCTCGGGTTTTCGTTTGCCCGGGCATAGTCTTCAAACAAGGATAGCGGCATTGGCGAAAGGGGGGGCCTTAGGTTCAGTGCGCCGATCTCCTCAATGGCAATACCTTCTTGACGCAGGATCTCGGTCACGATACTTTCGCAAATTCTGCCCTGGCAGAGTCCCATGGCTGCCCGGGTCCTTTTGATCTCATTGATATTGCGATACCCCTTGGCGGTACCGGCAAGGACATCTCCGAGCGACACCTGCTCGCATCGACAGACGATGGTCTCCTCGTCCATCGCTTGGAACAAACCGGGCGGGAGCGAAAATACCTGATGAAGCACTTCTCCATACCCCTTGATCCGTGCTTGCTCCCTATGGAGACGTTCCGTTTGCCGGGCCATGTCGCGATCCGAGATACGACCCAATTCAAAGGCAATATGGGTTGCCGCCAGACGCCCTTGGATTTCGGCCAAATTCCGGCCGCCGATCCCGGCGGCGTCCCCCGCGAGATAGACGTCCGGCAGGCTCGATCGCATGTGCTCATCGGTTTCCGGTCTCCAAAAACGCTTCAGCGGGTCGTACATGAGGTTGCAGCCGCAGAGCCGGGCGAGCCTCCCGGAAGGGAGAAAGCCATGGCTGACCCCCACGATGTCCACCTCAAACCGTGTCTCGGATCCCGGAACCAGGTTCCCGGTTGGGCCCAGACGGGCCACCTGCACCGCCTCAACCCGGGAGTGGCCCGTGGCGGCGATGACAACGGAAGGCCGCAATACCGGAACCCCTTTTCTGAAAACCGGAAGAGCGGCACCCAAAGCCTCTCGGGCCAAACCTGGGTGCCTCAGGAATTCGGGGAATAGTTTTCGGTAGCGGCGGAGGGGAACGGCGTCGCAGAGGACTGCCACCTCGCCGCCGGCCTTGAGAATACTTGCGGCAACAGGGAAGAGCAGGGGACTTGCCCCGGCCAACAGGAAGCGCTGTCCGGGAAGGGTCTGCTCCTGCACGACCAGCTTCTGCAATCCCCCCAAGGTCATGATGCCCGGAAGCGTCCAGCCGGGGAACGGCACACTCCTTTCCATGGCGCCTTCACACAGGAGAAGCTTTTGATACCGGAGGAGGGAGATGGCGTTGTTCCGGACCAAAGAAAGGGTATGATCGTCAAAGGCTCCCCAGACATACGCGTCATGATAGCGCGTGAACAGAACCCCCAAAGCGCCGAGCCCATGGATAAGCCGTTGTCCGCGTTTGTATTTACTCCCCGAAATGCGCGGATCGGCGAGCGCAAAATCGGGTGAAGGCTGACGATAGACCTGACCGCCCGGACTTGGCTGTTCATCCACCAGCGCAACACACACACCCAGCCGGCAAAGCTCGGTCGCGGCGGCCATCCCTGCCGGTCCCATCCCGATAATCACTGACTCGAATTCATTCTTCATCCTGGAGGCCTTTTTGAAAATGCTGACTCTCCACCCGGCACCCGTCCGTGACCGGGGTCTTGCAGATGCGAACGCTGGAAATCCCGTTCACCGTCATCACGCAGCTGTGACAAACGCCGATGTTGCAATAGACGCCCATTGGTTTCGCGTTGAGGGTCCTCGATACAAAGTAGCCGGCATTCATCAGGGCACTGGCGATGGTTTCGCCCCGGTAGGCTTTCACCGGATGGCCATCGACAAAAAACTCGATGGGATCCCCCCGTACGACGCCTTCCGATAGCCGCTTCGTTTTTAGGCCGCTGTCCATTGGCAGCTTTCTCCTGGTTGCATGGATCGAGGTAAAACCTAGTGCTTGCAAATAAATGGATGGAGAAGATTACTGGGCAAGGACCAGATCCTCCGCCGAGCGCAGCACGCAATCCCTTTGCGTGATGGCCTCGTCCAGCCAACCGACGCGCAGGTGGGGAACCGATGCCATAAGCACCTGAGTGTATGGGTTTTCCGGGCAGGTGAGGATTTTCTCCGTGGTGCCCTGCTCCACGATTCGGCCCTGAAACATGACAACGACATCCTGGGCAAGGGAAGCTATGGTGGAGATGTCATGGCTGATAAAAAGAAACGAAATGCCGAGCTTCGCGTGAAGCTCCCGGATCTGATCGATAATGGACATTCGCACAACGGTATCCAGCCCCGAGGTGACCTCATCGCAGATCACGAGCTTTGGATTGGCCGCAAAGGCGCGGGCAAGGTTGACCCGCTGCTTCTGGCCGCCGGAAAGCTCTTTGGGTTTGCGGGATGCCAAGGACGTCGGCAGCTGCACCATTTCCAATAGATCCGCCACCCGTTCCCTTTTCCGTCGACCGGTGATGCCTTGAAAATATTCAATCGGCCGACCAAGAACATCGGAAATGGTATGGGCGGGGTTCAGCGCCGTATCCGCCATCTGAAACACCATTTGAATGCGGCGCAGCTCATCCCTGGTCCGTTGTCGAACGGATGGTTTCAGAGGTTTTCCCTCAAGGCGGATCTCGCCTTTGGCGAGCGGCAGCAGGCCGGCAATCACGCGGCCCAAGGTGGTCTTGCCCGATCCGGATTCACCGATGATGCCCATGATGGAGGAGGGGGGTACCGTGAGCGCGATGTCCTTAAGGATCGGCATGGCGGGCAACCCGTCGTCGCGTCTTTTCCCATACCCTGCGATGACAGAACGTACTTCAAGGAGGGAATCGGTCGATTCCTCATCGATCTCCGTCGTGCTGCCGGACTCTTCGCACGCCTTTGCGTGGGCGGCCATCATCCGATCGCAGGCGCTCGCGCGTGTGGCCATCAGCCGTTCGCAGGCGCTTGCCCGTGCCGAATCCGGATCGCAGGCGGCCATCAGCATGGAGGTGTATTCGTGCTGAGGCCGGCAAATGATAT
>JBJKRV010000299.1:0-3840 GCA_046704465.1 Opitutaceae bacterium
AATGGTTGGCTCTTGAGCGTCACTCTGTCTCACGGTTCGACCGACCGGCACGGACGCAGCGGACGTGCCGTCCGCGCTCCCGGTATACGCGAACGTGGCGTGCTCTCCCCTATGCGCCTTTTGCGCCTCGTTGCGGCCATTGAGCCAAGACCGTCCGACTGTGTGAGTACTTGACCGTCCCACTGTCTCACCGTCCGACCGGCCAACAATCTGCTTCCTACCTCCGGCTCCACTCCAGCATGCGCTGGATGGGCAGGTAGGCGCGCTCACGGATTTCGTCGGGCACCTCGATCGCCGGGGTGAGATTTTTCAGGGCGTCCCGGAGCTTCTCGACGGTGTTCATTTTCATGTACCGGCAGTCGTTGCAGGCACACGTGTCGGTCGGACCGGCGATGAAGGTCTTGTCCGGCACCTCGCGGCGCAGTCGATTGAGCATGCCGCTCTCGGTGACGACGATGATCTGGCGGGCCGGACTTTCGCGGGCGAACTTCACCATGCCTTCGGTGCTGCAGACCTTGTCGGCCAGGTCGCGCACCGTCTCGATGCACTCGGGATGGGCCACGACCGGCGCGTCCGGAAACTGGAGCCGCGCCTTTTCCAGGGCTTGGACGGTGAACTGCACGTGCGCGTAGCAGTAGCCCGGCCAGAGGCGCATGCGCCGCCCGGTCTCACGCGATACCCATTGGCCGAGATTTTGGTCGGGCACGAACAGGATCTCCCGATCGGCCGGCACGCGGTTGACGATCCTGACCGCATTGCCGCTGGTGCAAATGACGTCGCTCAAGGCCTTAACGCCCGCCGAGCAATTGATGTAAGCCACCACGAATGCCCCGGGATTTGCCTCCTTCCAGGCGGCGAGTCGGTCGGCCGGACACGAGTCGGCAAGCGAGCACCCGGCTGCCAACTCAGGCAGCAGTACGAGTCGGCCCGGATTCACGATCTTCGCCGTCTCGGCCATGAAATGCACGCCGCAGAAGACGATCACGTCGGCCCTGGCCTCCGCCGCCTGATACGACAGCCCGAGCGAGTCGCCGACATAGTCGGCCACACGCTGGATCGCCTCCACCTGGTAGTTGTGGGCGAGGATGACGGCGTTCCGTCGCCGTTTCAGCTCCAGAATTTCTTCCTGAATCCCGGTCAGCGGTTCGGGTCCCTCGGGACGCGGCGCCAGGACGACCGGTTCGTAATCCAGCGTGGCAGGCATAAAAGAGTCGGATAATCTCGCGCAAAGCCGCGCCGACGCAAAGCCGATTTCAAATGGCGCCGAAACCCTTCAGAATGGCCGCCAAGAGGCATAGTGAGGCGCAATTCAATCCGCGGAAAGCACGATGGCCGCAAAAAAGCTCAAAAGGCGCAAAAGCTGAGGCGTTCATCTGCGATTTCAAAGCCTGACGGCCGATGTATTTTTTTGGGGGGGACCGCGAGAAATCCACTGCCCCGTAACGTAAGCAGCGGGAATGCAGATCCTTCGAGAAGAACTCTGGGCGACATTTTGGTCGACCTGGGCTTTTGGTGTGATGACTTTCCAGAAGTATGAATTCCGAACGAAATATCTTCGCTTTGTGCGATCACGTCCGCGAAACGAGCTATGCGTTGCACGGCTATCTTCGATCCGGCCACTTGGAAAAGGTCTATGAGAACGGGCTCGCCCATCGACTGAGGAAGTCCGGAGCCACCGTTTTGCAGCAACATCCACTTCAAGTACGCGACGAGGATGGTACCGTGCTCGGGGATTACTTCTCCGACCTGTTCGTTGATAACCGGCTGATCGTTGAACTGAAGGCTTGCAGGGTGCTGACCGATGAGCATGTGGCGCAGGTCTTGGGATATTTGAGATCAGCCCGCATCGAGCATGGACTTTTGATCAACTTCGGTGCGCCAAAGCTCGAAATCCGGAAGTTCGCCATGTCTGATCGGCTCTGACCTGCGCCTCTTGCGCTTTTTTGCGGCTCATCTGATTGACGACAAATTCGTCGCGGACCTCAGATGGGTCTTGGCGCGAAACGGCAGTTGGAGGCAGAATTAAATCCGCTGAAAGCTTGATGGCCGCAAAAAGGCTCAAAAGGCGCATAAGCCAGGGCGTTCCTTTGCGATACTTGAGATCAGCCCGCGTCGAGCATGGATTGTTGATCAACTTCGGCGCGCCAAAGCTCGAAATCCGGAAGTTCGCCATGTCCGAGCGATCTTGACCTGCGCCTCTTGCGCTTTTTTGCGGCTAATCAAATCGACGACCGCATCCGGCGCAATGTTCACCGCTGGGGTTGGAGCCTGGCGAGGATGCCCTGAAAGGACGGATCGCTCTTCAGGCTGTCGAGGTCCGGATCCTTCCGCATCCAGTCGTAATCCCGGTACCCCAGCGCCACGGCGCGCTCGAGCGAATGCAGCGCCGCCGACCTCCGGCGGCTGAGCGCCAGGCTGCACGCGAGATTGTAATGCGCCGTCGCGTTCTGCGGCTTCAACCGCACCAGCTTTCGGTCCATCTTCAGCCCGTCGGCGATGCGTCCCTGCCGCGTATAGAGACCGCCGAGAATCTCGATCACTTCGGTGAATTTCGGATCGCGCTTGTGGACGGCCTCAAAGAATTGGGTTTCGAAGGCCAGGTCGGCGGCAGTCTTCGGCATGGCGTGGGCTAATTGTTGTGGTGCGGGCAGCGGCCGGTCGCCTGAAAGAGGTTGCAGTGCGCGTTGACCTGCAGGCGCTGCGACACCGGCGTCAGACCGAGCTTGGCGGACACGGTATTGCCATACCAATCCATGAACGGAGCGCTGATTTCGAATATCTTGTCGCAGTCGAGGCAGATCACCTGGGCCTGCTGAGTCCGGTTCTCCCGACCGGGGGCGTAGAACTTGATGTTCTTCCCGATGTCGATCTCGCGCAGGAGGGCGCTCTCGGTCATGATCGGCAGCGTCCGGTAGACGGTGGCGCGGGACACCGACTCGTCCAGGGCGCGGGCATGGACCAGCAGTTCCTCGGCCGTGAAATGCTCCTGCTGGGAGAAGGCGGCGTCAAAGATCGCCAGCCGTTGGTTCGTCACCCGCAGGCCCTGGTCGGCGAGGTACGCCTTGAACTTGTCCCGGCACTCCTCGGTGGTCACGGACCGAATTTCCCGTCGCGGGTTGGGGGTGTCAATCGAAAGCGGGGTCCGGCCGGGGTGGATCACGGCTCCACCGCCTCCTTGTTGCCGGCTTGGTCGGGGCCGGTCTCCGGACCTTTCGATCCGGCATCTGCGAGGGTCGGAGGGAGATCACCTGCGTCCGGGAATAGACGTCCGAAGTGCTTATATCGCCCGCGAACCCCGCCGCGGCGGCGCGGGCAAGCGGGCTTCCTACCGGTGACGTCTGCTGAATGACAATCGCGTAGGAAGGTCGCTTGCGACCGATTACGCCGGTCGAGGAATTCCTGGCCGCCAAGAAGCGCACGGCTCGCAAAAGAACCTGGATTCTGCGCATTCTGAGTTTTTTGCGGCCATCAACTTTTCGTGTGGTTGCGCCTTAGTTGAGCAATGCCGCGGTGCCCTCAAAATCCTCGCCTCCGTGATTTTTGCAGCCAGCCGCCGACGGGTTGTTTACTTTCGGCGCCATGATCGTCGGGGTGCATCCGCTGGCCGGCTTTGACAAGCTGCTGCATTATCGCGTGCCCGGGCCGCTGGAGGCCGCCGTGAACGTCGGCTCGCTGGTGCGCGTGCCGATCCTGCGCCGGCAGCAGCTTGGCATCGTGGGCGAAATCGGCGCACCGGCCAACTTTCCGCTGGAGAAGCTCAAGGCGCTGATCCAGGTGGTGCACCCTTTCCCCGCGCTGCCGCCCGACCTCATGCAACTGGCGCGCTGGATGAGTTCCTAC
>JBJKRV010000300.1:0-2715 GCA_046704465.1 Opitutaceae bacterium
GGCCGAGGCCATCGCCGCGGCGGACGAGATCCTCAAGCTGCGCCTCGACAACCTGGTGAAACAGCTCGCCGAAGCCGACCCCACCTTCGTGGCCGAGTTCACCGCCTCCCGCCAGATCGTGGACACCGGCGCTGCGCACGAGCCGGCCAAGACTGCGGGCGCTGCGACCGTGGCGGCCGGCAACCGCTGAAGTTCCCGCGGCTTGCGGCGCGGTGGCGGCGGCGACTGGCCCGGCGCTTCCGATCGTTCGTTCGCGATCGGATCCGGGCCGGAGCCGGCCCTCCAAGTTGTGCGCGTGCCCGCCGGTCGAGCGGCCGGACCGCCCTCGCCCGAGGCGGACGGTCCAAACGGCCATCGTCCCGGCGCCTTCATCTCCCGGTGACCGGAGCCCCAGCAACGCGTCGGCCCGTCGCCCCGCAGGCCGGCGAGCCCCGATGGCGGGGGATCACGCCTGGTGCACGAGCCAGGCGCGGAGACGCTGGAACACGGTGGTCAGGCTGGCCTCCCGCACGCGCTCCGCGTTCCGGCCATTTACCCGCAGCCAGTACCGTCGCCCGGCCGGAAATGGCGGCTCGACCAGTTCGACCACCAAGCGGCGGTGAGTTCGGCAATCGGTGACTGAAATGCGGAATCGGGGACTTGGTCGCGGCAGGCTGAGAAGAGATTGCGTTACCCCGCCAAATCCGCAACCTCTTGCCCATTCGAAAGGCAGCGATTTCAATCGTTAACGAAGTGTGGGATAATCCACCTGTTCGACAACCAAATGGCCGAGTTTGAAGGATATGCACCCGCTGGCTGTGGCCGAAGGCTGGCCGCGTTTCTCGGCAATTTCGCAGCCATTGGCGTCCTCACGACAATCTTGGATTTGCTCGGAGTGCCCGATGCAGTAGTAACGCCGATCCTGAACTTGTTGTGTGCGATTCTCGTGGTGGTCTTCTGTGTATTTCCGGAGACACCCGGTAGGCGTTTGATGAATTTGCAGGTAATTACCGCAGATAAAGAAAAACCGAGTACGAAGGTCCGGGTGATTCGAACTTTGCCGTACTTAGTGTTCTTCTATCTGGGCGTCATCATGCCAGGCACTCCACCCGGCAGCGCCGCTGACTGGGTTCTAGTCAGCATCGGGGGCCTAACGCTATTGTTTGCTTTTGCAGATGCCTTGGCGGTTTGCTTTTCGCCGGACAAACTCTCGCTCCTGGACATGAAGTTGGGGACGATGGTCGCCACTCCGCCACCGTTGCCAGAAAACTTGAGACGAACACTCTTCGGGATGAAAATCAGATGAGAACGTCGAACCAGGCACTTGTACCAACGCCGGGCAACGCGCCCTCGAGTGGCGATACGCTCCAGTCCGGCGCGGCACACTTCTGATCGTTAGGCGTCGTCATGCCCACCGCTAAAACAATCACGGTAAGGTGCAAAGAGTGTGGTCGGGATAACGTGTTCGAGCAGCCCTATCCTTACCACGCCGGGTTCGGCGACCAAGGATTTCTATATTCCGATTCTGGTCATTTCACTTTTACATGGAGTTGGTATGACCCAGTCCTTCGGCGCTTTTTTCCGCCGCATAGCAGTTACGACCAAGATGCAGAGTCGCGCCACCGATTCGAGGAGGCGTTACTTCCGGCACCGGATGGCGGGCGGTGGCGGTTTGAGAATCCGGCACGCTGCATCCACTGTTCAGCGCCGATTTCCGGTTCGATGTTGCAGACCATTTATTACCTTGAGTATCCTGGGAGCATTGAGACGCAGAAGCCAAACGGACCGATGAGGCTCGCAGAGTATTTGAAAGCCGACGCCTAAACCCGGAGAGTTGTGATCACGCGAAGCCGTGATCACGACACTTGTTGAACGAGCCCTGAGGGGTGAAGGCCGCCGCTTATGCGGATTGTATTTTGGCCGGGAGTGAACCGGCGCGGAGCGCCGGTTCCGCCAAACTGACACACTACCGAATTCTGCGCAGGGTTGCCTCCCGCGCCGTCGCCGGTTTGTTTGAGGCAGCCCCATGTCCAACGAGTGCGTCTTCTCGGCCGACCGCCGCTACCGTTACACCCTCATCCACCGCTGGGATGAACTGCTGGATCCGGACCGGGGCATCGCCTGGATCTGTCTCAACCCCAGCACCGCCGACGAACGCCAGCTCGACCCCACCCTGCGGCGCATTCGCTCATTCTCCGCCGCCTGGGGCTACGCGTTCTTCGTCATGCTCAACCTCTTCGCCTGGCGCGCCACCGACCCGGCCGACATGAAGGCCGCCGCCGATCCGGTCGGCCCGGACAACGACCGTTGGATCAGCCATTGGAGCCGGCAGGTCGACCGGGTCATGCTGGGCTGGGGTGAGCACGGCGCCCACCTGGACCGCAGCCGCCGGGTGCTGGACCTGCTTGAGCCCCGGAAGGCGTTCTGCCTCGAGCGCAACGCCAGCGGCCAGCCCAAGCATCCGCTCTACGTCGCGCGCGCCACCAAGCCGGTTCCGGTTGTGGGAGTGCCATGCCACCTCCCGTTCGCCTCCCCGCAACCCCGCCTCACGCCATGACGCCATGGCGCCAGGAGCGTAATCCAACCACCCCACGCCTGACCGCTGTGCGGCTTGGCGTGAGACCCCTCCTCCCATGAATCGACGCGAATTTCTCCTCAAGACCGGCGCCGTCACCGCCGGCTGCATGATGGGCGGCCTGCTCGAACGTCGTCTGCTCGCCGCCGCGCCCACCGCGG
>JBJKRV010000301.1:0-3346 GCA_046704465.1 Opitutaceae bacterium
GTCCGGGGGTCGATGTCGGAATGGTGGGCCAGCTGGAGGAAGAAGAATATCTCGCCCGCGGCATTCACAAAGAATCCGCTCTCGCAGCCAAAATTGTGATCGGTCACCGGCTCCACGGCGGCCAGGCCGGGGCCGTCCGGCCCGAGGACAAAGCGTGGCGGCGACGGGTGGGTCCAGTCCCCCGTCAGTTCGATCATGCCCCGGTCCGGTGCGATCAGCCACGCTTGGGCGATCCGCTGGTCGTGCGCGCTCATGCGGAAGGAGCAGCATCATCCGCCGGATCCCGTGACGCCAAGCCCGAAGTGAGAATCATTGCGCTGAAGGGTTGATCTCGTCCGCGGGGTTGGAGTCTGGAAGATCCCGTGCGCTTCTCCTTCCTGGCTCCCCTTGCCCTGGCGTCCATCTTCGCCGCGTGCGCAAACGCTCCCGCCACCAACCGAGCCGCCGCCGTGGCGCCTCCGATGCTCACCGGGCAATCCGGGGAAGCCCTGCGAAAGGGCATGACCGGCGACGAGGTGCGGCGCATCATGGGGACGCCGATCGAAATCCAGCCCTTCCCCGCGCCGTCGGGCGCGGCGGAGGTCTGGCTTTACCGCCGCAAGAGCGTGGGTCCGACCCGGCAGCTGCAGGTGGGGGTCCAAGCCGTCAACCAGCAGGTTTTGGGCAGCGACGGCGCGGGCCATACCCGCACGCTGGACCAGGTGCCGATCTACCGGCAGATGCATATCGAGACCTCCGAGACGATCCGGTTGCTCATGTTCGAAGGCCGGTTCGTCGAATCCAAGGTCACCGCGAGCCCCGAGCAGGTCTTCGAGTAGGTGGCGGCGGCAAAGCCGGTTCGCAGGATTCACTTGGCGCCAGGCGCGGCGTACGGTTTTCTACGGACTTCCGCCCATGCGCATCCTGGTCGCCATGTCCGGCGGCGTCGACAGCAGCGTCGCCGCGCTTCTCCTCAAGCAGCAGGGCTTCGAGGTCGTCGGCGCGTACATGAAGAACTGGATCAACGAGGACCGTGTCGCTGGCCACTGCCCGTGGCAGCAGGACATCGAGGACGCCCGGACCGTGGCGGAACAGCTCGGCATCGAGTTTCGGGTGGTCAACCTGATGCGCGACTATCGCCGGCTCGTCGTCGACTACCTCCTCGACGGCTACGCCCGCGGCCTCACGCCCAATCCGGACGTGATGTGCAATCGCGAAGTGAAGTTCGGCGTCTTCCGCACCTACGCGCGGACCGAGGGTTTCGAAGCGGTGGCCACCGGGCATTATGCGCGGCGGGTGCAAGGGGCGCCCGACTGCGCCCTCCTGGAGGGCGTCGACAAGAACAAGGACCAGTCCTACTTCCTGGCGCTGCTTTCGCCGGAGCAAATCCGCGACGCCCGGTTTCCCATCGGCGATCTCAAGAAGCCGGAGCTGCGCGCGGTCGCCGCCGATCATCACCTGGCGACCGCCCGCAAAAAGGACAGCCAGGGCATCTGTTTCATCGGCGAGGTGAAGATGCAGGATTTCCTGCGCGCCTACGTGCCGGACCATCCCGGACCGATCGTCCGCGTGACTGACGGCCGCGAGCTCGGCCGTCACCGCGGCCTCCACTACTATACCATCGGCCAGCGCAAAGGCATCGGCATTCCCTCCAATACCGATCACCGGGCGTACGTCGTCGTGGGCAAGCGCACCCCCGACCACGCTTTGCTCGTGGCCTTCGACGCGCCCGACGCACCCGGCTTGTGGACGCAGGAAATCCGCGTCCACCACCTGAGCTTCACCGGCGCCCCTCTCGCCGCGCCCTCCTCCATCGAGGGCCGCGTGCGCTACCGCGACCCACGCGTCCCGCTGACGTTCGTGCCCGAGGCCGGCGGCGGCGCCCGCATCCGGTTCGATCGGCCGCAGCGGGCGCTCGCACCCGGCCAGATCCTCGCGCTTTACGACGGCGAGCGCCTGCTGGGCGGCGGCGTTTACGTGTGATCGCGGCCCGGCCGCGCACTCACTCGACCAACCCGTTCACCACCTCGTCGGGCCAGTCCTTGCTCAAGACGGTTTCCTGCTTCCCGCGGCGCAGGATGACCTCGACCTTGCGCACGGGAGATCCTCCATGCGTTCCGGCGATTCGCTTCACGTAGGTGAATTCGCCGGCCGTCCGCCAGACCGGCATGCCCTGCGGGGAATCCTTCGCCGCCGCCTGGATCTGCTCGACATCGCCCGTCGCGAGCGTCAGCAGGCAAACATCACCCTTCGTCGAACCAAACACCACCTGCCGTTCGTCGGGACTCACCTCAAACAACGACAAATCCCTCGGCAGCTCCTCCTCCTGCTTCCGCGGTATGAGGCGGGTCAGCGTCGGTTGGCGCGAGGGATCAAGCGCGAAGAGTTGCTCCCGGGAGTCCCCGTAATCGGCGGCCGCAAACGGCAGTTCGACCTCCGCGGCGGCGAAGATGATCCGACCGTCATTGAGGCAGCGGACCCGGCCCATGAGGTTGAAGAGCACGCCGGCCAGATAGTCCGGTTTCGGCGCCGGATCAATTCGTCCGGCGGCATTCAACACCTGGCGGCGCGCCAAATCGCCCAACCGGATCGCGTCGTCAGCCGGCCCGGGGCCCGCCGATTCAAAATAGACCAGTGTGCGTCCGTCCGGCAGCCAGTCCGGATACGCCGAAACGTACCGGGCGATCTCGACCGGCGGCGACGACGCGTTGATCGGGGCCACCAGCAGCCGCAGGTCCTCATCTTCCGCTCCCGTGTCCGCGGTGAAGGCGACGGCCCGGCTGTTCGGCGAGAGCCGGATCGCGCTGATCTCCCCAATGCCGGCGTACAACGTCGGGCCCGGTTCCAACTTTTCGCCCCGGAGCCGCTCCACCAGGAGTTCCGACACCTTCTGCGTCTCGCCTGTGAGTTCGGCCCACTCGGCGGAGTTGAGCCGGGCATGCAGGTCCGCCGCGTGTTGGTCCCGCAGGCAGATCTTGATCACCTTCTCCCGCCCCTTCAGCCCCGTCGTCAGCGCCTTCCAGGCCGCACCGTGCTGCCATTGGCGCCAGAGCGCGTCTGCCTCCCCGGCGACGCCTGCGGCGCGCTCAGGTCCCAGCACGCGCGCGATCGCCGCCCAGTCCTTCAATTCCCGCGTCTGGGCGACGACGACCCCCTGCGAATCGCCCAGCCACGCCAGGGTGGACACCTGCGGCAGAAGCGTCGGGGTCAGCCGGCCGTGAACGTCGCAGAAATGGAGCCCGTCGGTCGTAATCACGGCCGCCCGGCTGCCATCGGGTGCCCAGACGATGCGTTCCTCGTTGCAGCCCGACACGAACAGGGTCAGGGCGGCCAGGGCGCTCAGGGCCGGCCCGGTCCGGCCCAATCT
>JBJKRV010000302.1:0-6170 GCA_046704465.1 Opitutaceae bacterium
GCCGCGGTCACCGGCTGGAGGCGGTCGGACACAATGTAGACCGCGACCGCGCCGTCCTCGACGTGGGGCGAGACGAGGACGGGGGCGTAGAAGCGGCGGGCGTAATATTGCAGCGCCTTCCAGCGTCCGAAGTAGTCGATGCTCGACCAGGACGCGACCGGCCAGCAGTCGTTGAGCTGCCAGAACAGCGAGCCCATGGTCCGGGGCCGGTTGCGCCGGAAATGCTCCGCGCCGATCTTGACCGCCTCGGCCTGCAGCACCTGGCTGACGTAGAGGAACGAGGCGAAGTCCTTCGGCTCCGGGTAGTCGCGCCGGAGGTAATCGTGGATGAGGGCGTTGCCTTCCTTGTTCTTCTGGTGGGCCAGCATCACCGGCGTGAGTATGCCGGTCCGGTCCTCCGGGGCCGTGAAGGCCTCGATCGTGCGCATCCCCGGGAACGACTGGAAGCCGAACTCGGAGATGAACCGGTGGTTGTCCTTCTCGTAGTTGGTGAATGGCGCCCGGCCGTGCCACACGCTCCAGTCGTGGTAATCGCCCGTGAGATAGGTGTCCGACTCCGCCTCGAAATCCGCGGAGGGCGAACTGGACCAGTAGGGCGTCTCCGGGTCGAGCTCGCGCACAGTCTGGCCGATGACGCCGTAGAACAGCGTGAGGTAGTCCTTCCACATCTGGATCTGGGCCGCGGGCTCGATGGTCCGGGAGTGGACGGCCCACTCGAAGGCGGACTCGGTCTCGTTGTTGCCCCACCAGAGCACGATGCTTGGGTGGTCGCGGAGGCGGCGGACCTGGTCGCGGATTTCCTGCGCCACGTTGAGCTTGAAGGCGTACTCGCCCGGCTGCCAGTCGTTGCCGAACATGAAGTCCTGCCAGACCATGAGGCCGAGCTGGTCGCACAGCTCGTAGAACCGGTTGGTCTCGTAGTAGCCGCCGCCCCAGACGCGGATCATGTTCATGTGGGCCGCCCGGGCGGACTCCAGCACGCGCCGGAGGTCCGCCTCGGTCACCCGGCTCGGGAAGCTGTCGAACGGGATGACATCGGCGCCCTTGGCGAAGATCGGGACGCCGTTGATGACAAACTCGAAGGAGCGGCCCCATTGATCCCGCCGGCGCCGGAGTTCGACCGAGCGCAGCCCGGTGCGAACGCGCCGCACATCGGCCTCCTCGTCGTTGACCGCCAGTCGCGCGGTGAATTCATAGAGCGGCTGGGCGCCGGCGCCGGCCGGCCACCACCGGTCGGGGTGATCAATCTCCACCGGCAGGTCGATGAGGTTCGTCCCGGCGTGGAGGAGGATGTGCCGCGCCACGCTGCCGCCGGTGCCGGCTGGTTTGCCCCCGCCGGAACGGCCATAGTGCACGGTGACCTCGGAGAGTTCGTCGGCGGACGCGACGATCTCGACCTGCACGTCGAGGTGGGCCACCGCCGCCGACACGTCGCGCTGGCGCACGTGCAGGTTGGAGATGCGGGCGTCGTCCCAGGCTTCGAGCCGGACCGGGAGCCAGATGCCGCTGGTCACGAAGCGCGGACCCCAGTCCCAGCCGTATTCGTAGGCGGCCTTGCGCACGTAGGTCTTCGCGGCCGTGCCGATCCGCGCGCGCCAGGGATCGCCGGCCGCGGCTGTCTCGGCCGCCTGGATGGGCGAGGGAAAGTCCACGACCAGCAGGTTGTCGCCCGGCTTGAGAAACGGTTTCGCGTCGACCCGCCAGGTCCGGAACATGTTGTTGGCGGCAAGCACCGGGCGGCCGTTGAGGAACACGGTGCATGCGGCGTCGAGGCCGTCGAACACGAGCTCCAGGTGCCGGCGCCGCAGCAGCGCGGCCGGCACGGTCAGGGTTTTGCGGTATTCCCACGCGGCCTTCTCGATCCATTGCAGTTTGGCCTCGTTGTCGCGGTAGAACGGATCGGGGATGAGCCGGTTGCGGAGCAGGTCCAGGTGGACGTCGCCCGGGACCCGGGCCGGGTGCCAGGCGGTCGGTGCCGAGCCGTCGGCCGGCGCGGTCTGGTGGAATTGCCAGCCGGAGTCGAGCGGCGTGATTTCGAGCGGCGCCGCCGGGGCCGATGAAGCGACGAGGACGGCGGCGCACAGCAGCGCCAGGGACGGGAGCGGGGATTTCATGGCGGGGTGGGGAGGCCCCGATTAAATCAAATCACCCGCCGGTCGGACAAGCGCATAGCCGCACGGATTTGGCTTTTGCCTTTGGCGCCGCGATCGGGCAGATATCGCCACCCGCCCCATCCGGCTCTCCATGGCCCTCGCTTCTCCCGCTCCCGCGGCGCCGCGCGACGTGTCGCCGTCCCCGGCCCCCACCTATCGCGGCCCCTTCGCGATCATGACGGTCCTCTTCTTCATGTGGGGATTCATGACCGTGTGGAACGACATCCTGATTCCGCGGTTCAAGGACGCGTTCACGCTGAACTATTTCCAGGCGATGCTGGTGCAGTTCGCCTTCTTCGGCGCCTATGCCGTCGGCTCGCTTGTCTACTACGTCACCTCGATGGTGTCGGGCGATCCGATCAACCGGATCGGCTACAAGAACGGCGTGATCATCGGCCTCGTGGTGGCGGCGGCGGGCAGCGCGCTGTTCTATCCCGCGGCGATGCTGGTGTCCTATCCGTTCTTCCTGGTCGCGCTCTTCGTCGTGGGCCTGGGCTTTGCCATGCTGCAAATCGCGGCGAATCCGTACGTCACGATTCTCGGACCCGAGCGCACGGCCTCGAGCCGGCTCAACCTCTCGCAGGCGTTCAACTCGTTCGGCACGACGATCGGGCCGCTCATCGGCGGCTGGCTGATCTTCACCGTCTTCACGCGGCCGGGCGTGAACGGGGCCGCGTCGGTGAAGATCCCGTACCTCTGCTTCGCCGCGGTGTTCCTGACGCTGGCCGTCCTCTTCTCCTTCGCGCATCTGCCGTCCTTCGCCAATCCGGATCACATCAGCCGGGGCGCCGGCGCGCTGAAACATCCGCACACGGTGCTCGGGATGCTCGCGATCTTCATGTACGTCGGCGGCGAGGTGACGGTCGGGAGCGCGATCATCAACTTCCTCGGCACGCCGCGCCTGGGCGGCCTGTCGCACGAGACGGCCAGCGGCTACCTGGCCTTCTACTGGGGCGGCCTGATGATCGGGCGCTTCATGGGCGCCTTTGCCCTGAACGACCTGCGGCGCTCGCTCAAGCACACCCTGGTGGTGGCGGTGCCGGTGGTCGCGTTTGCCTTCCTCCTGGTGCTGCCGGGCCTGGCCGGGGCGCTGCACCTGTCGTGGGCGCCGCGGGCCGCGGAGCTGTGCAGCCGGGGCAACGTCCTGCACTACGGCGTGTTTCTGCTCGTCCTGCTGGTCGCCTTCCTGCTCGGCGAGGCGAGCCCGCAGCGGATGCTGGCCCTGTTCTGCGGGGTGATCATCGTGCTGCTTGCGACCGGCATGGCGACGGCGGGCGAGACCGCGAAATGGGCGATCCTCGCCATCGGCCTGTTCTGCTCCGTGATGTGGTCGAACATCTTTTCGCTGGCGATCGACGGCCTCGGGCCGCTCAAGAGCCAGGCGTCGTCGCTCCTGGTGATGGCGATCCTCGGCGGCGCGGTCCTGCCGCCGACGCAGGGGGCGGTGGCGGACCGCTTCGGCATCCAGGCGTCCTTCGCGGTGCCGATCGTGGCGTTCGTCTACATCGCGTTCTACGGCCTCTACGGCTACCGGGCCGGCCGGCGTCCGGCCTGACCGCGGCGCCTCAGACGTTCTCCAGCAGCTTGTAGATCCGGGCGACCATCGGCTGCGGATCGTCCAGCAGGCCGGCGGCGATGAGGGCGTTGTCGAGCAACTGCTCGGCGGCGAGCCGGGCCACCTCGGGCTTCGCTTCGCGCGCCGCCGCCAGGTGCTTGATCACCGCGTGGCGGGGATTGAACTGCAGCTCGATGCGCGGGGGCGAATCCGGGGCGCCCTCGACCTTCATCGCCTTCATCATGCGGCGCATGTGCGGCGACATGAACTTGTCGGCGTTGAGCGCGAGCACCGGCGAGTCCACCAGCCGGTCGCCGGCCTTCACCCCGGCCACGCGATCGCCGAGAACCTCCTTCAGCCAGGCGGCGAGCGCGCCGCTCTGCTCCTCGGTGAGGCCGTCGGCATCCGGCGGCTTCGGCAGGTCCTCCAGCTTCAGGTCGGCGGTGTCCGCCGCGGTGAAGGGCTTGCCGTCGAACTCGCGGGCGTTGTGCATCACGTACTCGTCGACGTTCTCGTAGCAGAACAGGACCTCGAGGTTGCGGGCGCGGAAGCCCTCGAGGTAGGGCCCGGCCTCGATGGCGGCCCGGTTCGGGCCCATGAGGTAGTAGATCTCCCGCTGGCTCTCCTTCATCCGCGAGACGTAGTCGGCCAGGCCGGTGACCGCGTCCTTCTCGGTGAGCGAGGACTCGAAGCGGAGGAGCTTGAGGAGGTCCGCCCGGTGGGTCTCGTCGAGCGCGGCGCCCTCCTTGAGATAGACGCCGAAGCGGCGGTAGAATTCGCGGTAGCTGTCGGGCCGGTCCTTCGCCTCCTCCTCGAGGAACTTGAGGAAGCGGCGGGTGATGACGCGGCCGAGCCGGCCGATGAGGGCGCGGTCCTGCGTCAGCTCGCGGGAGATGTTGAGCGGCAGGTCCTCGCTGTCGACCACGCCCTTGAGGAAGCGCAGCCACTCGGGCAGGAGGTCCTTCGGGTGGGCGTCGATCAGGACCTTGCGGCAGTAGAGCGACACCGACGGGTCGGCGCGCATGAAACCGAAGCGCTCGGGGTTGTCCTCCGGCACGAACAGCAGGGCATTGATGGCGAGCGGGGCGTCGGCGCTGAAGTGCAGGCGCAGGCGGGGGGCGTCGAAGGCGTCGGCCTGGAACTTGTAGAACTCGGTGTACTCCTCCTCCTTGATCTCGTTCTTGCCGCGCAGCCAGAGGGCCTGGACGGTGTTGACGCGCTTACCGTTGAGGTTGATCGGAAACTGGACGAACGAGGAGTAACGCTTGAGGATCGCCTCGATCCGCGAGGCCGAGGCGAACTCGCTGCAGTCGTCCTTCAGCTCGACCACGAGCTTGCAGCCGCGGCGCTGGCCCTCGGCCTCGTCGATCGAGTAGCTGCCGGAGCCGTCCGACTCCCACACCTGGCCGGCCTCGGCCGGGCGCCAGCTGTGGCTGAAGACCCGCACGCGCTTCGCGACCATGAAGGCGCTGTAGAAGCCGACGCCGAACTGGCCGATGAGGTTGGCGTTCTTGGCGCCGCCCTCACTCAGGGCCTTGAGAAAGGCGCGCGAGCCGGAGTGGGCGATGGTGCCGAGGTTCTCGATCAGCTCGGCCCGCGTCATGCCGATGCCAAAATCCTGGATCGTGAAAGTCTTGGCGGCGTCGTCCGTGGTCAGGTTGATCTCGAGCGGGAGGCGGTCATCAAAGACCTCCTTCTCGGTCAACTGGAGGTGGCGGAGCTTCTCCAGCGCGTCGGAGGCGTTGGAGACGAGCTCGCGCACGAAGATCTCCTTTTCCGTGTAGAGCGAGTGGATGACGATATCGAGGAGCTGGCGGGTCTCGGCCTGGAACTCGAATTGTTGCGGTGTCGACATGGGAGGAAGTGAACGTGAGGGTGAAAGTGAAAGTGGAGGCGGGAGTGGGAGGCGCGGAAGGGAAGCGTCGGGTGGCGATGGTGAACGGACAGGCTAGCAGGAGGAGCGGGAAAAAATCAAGGGGTTGAACGGCCGGATCGTGAGTCAATTTCGATCAATGTGCCGGGGTGGAGCCCGACCTCCGGGCGGGCTTGAGCCGGCGCGGAGCGCCGGTCCCGCCGAACTGACACCGTACCAACGGCCGGATCGTGAGGCAGTCTCCATCCAGCCTGCCGGGGTGGAGCCCGACCTCCGGGCGGGCTTGAACCGGCGCGGAGCGCCGGTCCCGCCATCCGCGACCTCGGGGGAGCCATCGCCGCCGCCGGGGGAGCAGGGGCGGCTACCGTTCGTCCGCCTGGTCGCTCTCGATGGGCTCGACGTGCGCGAGGTGGTGTTCGGGCGGAGGGGGCGGGCGGCGGAACAGCACCTTGCTGACGCACCACAGGAAGAGGAGCGTCACAAACCCCACCGAGAGGCCCATGTTGATCCAGCCGCCGAAGGTCATGGCTTGGATTCCCCCGCAGCCGCGCCGTTGCCGGAGGTCCACCGGCGGCCGGCGATGTTAATG